>CACZRW010000071.1 GCA_902783675.1 uncultured Pseudomonadota bacterium
AAATCAAATCGGCTGTTGGTAAGCAAATACTGCCCCTATGTGCAAGATTTCGTAAAAGAGCAAAAGCTTAACCCCTCCGGCGATGTCCAAGGCATGGGACTTTGCAAGGATATCAACGGCAATCTGCATAGCATTTACAACATTCCCGAAGGCACGGTGTTTGAGAATCTTGATGTATCGGGCGTTGACTTTACCGAACTTCCCGCCTCGCTTGCCAAATGCACGGTTTTGGGGTGCTTTGATTGCCACGACTGCGCCAAGCTTACCTCTATTAAAAACCTTCCCAAAGGCATAAAGAAGCTCGACTGCCACAATTGCAAGCGCCTGCTTTCGCTGGAAGGCTGCCATAAAGATGTAGAGGTGGTTAATTGCTTTGAGTGCTTTGGTCTTAAATACATTCCCGAATACATATCCGATGACGCCATCGAGTATATGTCCCAAGAGAAAATCACCGAATGCAAGGCCCGCTGGCGCGCGGAACAAGTCCCGGAGCAGGGGGCAGAACAAGCGGCAAAACAAGCGGTAGAGCAAGGGGCAAAGGCGGATAGCCTTTCCCGCCTTCTTCCCGATGAAAGGGTGCACTCTCGCTAACATATAAAAAATGTTGACAAAGGTAATGGAAACTTTTACCATACCAAGACACTTTAATTGGGGGAAAAGAATAAATGCAATCAGCCGATAGTAAACAAAAGATAAGGCTTTGCGAGGATATACACGGCAATGTCTATGATGCCCGTCGCATTCCTCCCGGAACCGTGTTTGAGAATCTTGATTTGTCGGACATGGACTTTGCCGAGCTACCCAAAGTGCTGTCGACCTGCACGGTAAAGGGGTGGTTTAAGTGCTGCCGCACCGACATAAGCTCGCTTAAGAACAGCCCTAAAGTCGAGGGGACAATCGATGTCAGCGGGTGCAAGAACTTCCGCTCGTTTTACGGTCTTCGCAAAGGGGCACAGTGGATTTACTGCGCTCACTGTCCTTCCTTAAACTCGCTTGAAGGCTGCTATGGCGGCGTAAGGATAATCAACTGCCAAGACAGCGCCATCAAATACATTCCCGACTACATTTCCGACAGAGCGATATTCGGCATGTTCAGGAAAGACATTGCCGGCTGCCGCGCAAATTGGCACGCAAAGCAAGCAATAGCGCGAGCGGTGGAACAGTGGACAGGATACGGCGAAGCAGTGGAAAGGGCTGACAATTTTGATTATTACTTCATTGATGATTTCCAAAACACTACCGCCCGCTAACTTATACTTCCCACCAATTCCCTCTAACACCCTCTAATTCCCTCCGACATATAAAAAAATGTTGACAAAGACGACAAAAGCGTTTATCCTGCGCCAAAATATGCTTTAAAAATATGCTTTAAAAAGGGAGAAAATAAATGTTGAAAGCCTCTGGCCGTAAGGACAAATCATCCGCGCAAAAAAAACAAACCTCCGCCTATGTCAACATAGAGGAAGAAGAGAAAAACGCGCTTAAACAAGACACCATGTTCATCATGGATCTTGGCGACGGCATTACGGTGGTGAAGCTTTTGTCATCTAAGGCTTTATCCAAAGAAGCCGAGTATATGCATCTTAGCATATATGGGCATGACAGGGTGGAAAACGGCTCAAAGCAGGTTTATTCCATAAGGGACAAGGACGGCCTTCCTCATGTCACCATTGAAGTGAAAGCCGGCGAGGTTATAGACTGTAAGGGTAAGTACAACCGCTCTATCAGTAAAAACATATACCTCCCTTATGTGCAAAAGTTCGTCATAGAGCAAAAGATTAATCCCTCTCAACTCATGGGAAAAATGAACCTTTGCGTGGATAAGCACGGCAATTTTTACGATATTGACAACATTCCCGAAAAGACCGAGTTCGATTACCTTAATGTCTCGGGCAGGACTTTTGGCGAACTTCCCGCCTCGCTTTTTACCTGTAAGGTGAACAAGGAATTTCATTGTTCCACTAACAGGGTTTGTCGGGATACGCAAGGCCGCATTCACGATTTCTTTAATCTCCCCGAAGGGATTGAGTTTAACCATCTTGATGTGTCGCGCTTGGATATTACCGAGTTCCCCGCCGCCCTTGCGACTTGCACGGTAAAGGGGGATTTCAGTTGTTATCATAACAAAATAACTTCGTTTAAAAACAGCCCCGAGGTAAAGGGGAGAATTATAGCTTTCCACAACAAGTACTTAAACTCGCTTGCCGGTATGAAGGAAGGAGTTAAAGAGGTTGACCTTTCTTATTGCCCCTCGCTTCCCGCAATTACCGGCATTCCCGAAGGCGTGGAGGATGTTGGTGTTGATAAATGTCCGCTCTTGCCCTCGATTAAAGACCTTCCCCAAAGCGTGAAGTTTCTTTCTTGCGACGACTGCACTTTTACCTCGCTTGAAGGCATTTCCCCAAGGATAAAAAAGATTTATTGTTCCAAGGCAATTAAAGTCATTCCTGATTTTGTCCCATATGAGGCTATGGTTCACTTTGATAAGAAGGATTTTGAGCTGGGCAAAGCCAGATGGAGGGTGAAACATAACCTTGCGACAACCAAGGACAAGACCCGTGTCTTTATCGCCGACAGGGGGCAAAAGACCTACACCCGTTAGGCTTCCGTCGGGCGTGGGCAGGGCTTACAAAGGCAACTTGCCAAAAGCGCTAAAAGACTTTACCTTTTCGCTAAGCCTTTGCGGCTTGTAAAATCCCTGCCGACCTTCGCCACAGCTTCCGCAAAGCCTTTCGCGGCACCGCCTTTGGCATAAAAAATCCCCGCCATAAGCAAAAAAGCTTGTTGACAAGGGGCAGGTTATGAGGTATAAGTCCACCTCTTTTTATTAACTATTTATTTTGGAGAAAGGTCCATGAAACGCACATTTCAACCGAGTAAGACAGTTCGCACTCGCCGTCATGGTTTCCGCGCTCGCATGGCGACTCTTGGTGGTCGCAAGGTATTAAGCTCTCGCCGTGCCAAGGGCCGTAAGCGTTTAACTCCCGAGGTATAGGGCTTATTATGCCGCGCGAGGTGACAGGCGTAGACCATGTATTCCGTCTTAAGAAACGGGCTGATTTTTTAAAAGTTTCCAAAGACGGGTTCAGGTCATCTCGCCCTAATCTTATTTTACTTGCCAAGCGTCAGGAGAAAAGGGGCGTTATCCCCGAATATTCCTGCCGTGTCGGCTACACCACCAGCAAAAAGGTCGGTAACGCGGTCGAGCGCAATCGCTGCCGCCGCCGTCTTCGTGCCGCGGTCAGGGAATTGATGCCCCGCTTCGGCATAGACAACTATGACTATGTCATTATCGGCAGGACATCTACCGTCACCACCCGCTACAGCTGGATAACCAAGGACTTGAGGGACGCTCTGCTCGGTATTGCCAAGGAAAGAAGCCGCAGCCTCGCGCCCTTGTCCCGCAAAAGATTCAACTTCAGATGAAAAGCTTTCTCATCGGTTTGATTCGGGTTTACCAAAAGTGCATATCGCCGCTTTTTCCCGATTGCTGCCGCTACACGCCTTCCTGCTCGCAGTATGGTATAGAGGCGCTTAGGCTCCACGGCGCGCTAAAAGGCAGCTGGCTCACGATAAAAAGGATTTGTCGCTGCCACCCTTGGGGCGGCTCGGGCTACGACCCCGTCCCTTTGCCGCCTTCGCCGCCTTCGCCG
>CACZRW010000072.1 GCA_902783675.1 uncultured Pseudomonadota bacterium
AAGCGGGAGAAGCGGTGAGGCGCTTTGTTACAGGTATTAAAACCGAGCATCTGGAACCTGCCGAAAAAAGCGGCACAATTTGCGGCGTCTATGTGGAAACAGATGATAAAACCGGTTTGGCGGTTAAAATTGAGCAAGTTATTATCGGAGCAACTCTTGCAAACAGGATGCCTTTGTGATAAGACTCTGCGCGAAAATTAAACTAATCAAAGATAACTAAAAGGGATAAATAAAAATGTCAGGTCATTCGCAATTTAAAAACATTATGCACAGAAAAGGCGCTCAAGACGCCGAAAGAGCAAGGACTTTTGCCAAGCTCGCAAGGGAAATTACCGTTGCTGCGAAGAGCGGTTTGCCTAATCCGGATATGAATCCTCGTCTTCGTTCGGCCATCGCTGCCGCGCGGGCGCAAAATATGCCTAAGGACAATATCGAAAGGGCTATTAAAAAAGCGTCCGGTGCCGATGCCGATAATTATGAGGAAGTGCGCTATGAAGGATATGGTCCGGGCGGGGTCGCTATTATAATTGAGGCCCTTACCGATAACCGCAACCGCACCGCCCCCGTGGTAAGGTCAATTTTTTCCAAACACGGCGGGGCTTTGGGCGAGACCAACTCGGTTGCCTTTAACTTTGAGAAAGTCGGGCTTGTTGAGTATCCTTTTGCGGTTGCTTCGGCGGAAGCCATGTTTGAGGCGGCTTTGGAAGCCGGTGCCAGTGATGTTGAATCCGATGAAGAAAGCGGGCATTTTATTACCTGTGCTCCCGATGATTTGGCGGCAGTGCGTGATGCTTTGGAAGCAAAGTTTAAAGAGCCTGTAGCGGCGCGGTTTGATTGGAAGCCTCTTAACACCGTTCCTTTGGATAAAGACGGTGCCGAGAAGTTAATGACAATTCTTGAGGCTTTTAACGAAGACGACGATATTCAGCGCGTGTTTGATAATTCATCAATCCCTGATGATGTGATGAAGCAAATAGAAGGCTAGTCGTAATTTATACATTGAGAATTAAGGAGTTTTTGGCTTTGCCAAAAGCTCTTTTATTCTATTTATTTCTTTTCTTTTATATTTTTGTCAACCGTGTTGCTTTTTCTTTTTTGTTATGCTATTATAGCGTGCATCGACCCAATAAGAGAATAAGAAATGGATACTAAAGAAAATATAAAGAACATTAAGCAAAAGGCTTATAATACTTTGGGGTTTTCGTCCGATGAGTCTGAGCTCGTCGATTGTTTGTTGCGCTCACTCATAACGATGAACGGTTTGGATGCGGGGCAAAATCCCTCTTTAAAGCATTATGAAAATGAGGCTGTGATGATGGCGCAAATTAACGCTTTTTTGCAGCGATATGCTTTGCGTGCGGGGAAAAGAACGGATATTAAACAACCGATTATAAGCGATGAAAATCTTGCCTCTTTAGAAAAGGTTTTTACGAAATTAGGAATGGTGGACGCCATATGTCCAAGTCGGCGTGATTATGATGTAGCGTTGTGTTACGGTGCTCCCGAGGTGGGGGTAAGGCAAAGAGTCGGAGATCTTGCCAAGATTGTTTCTAATCCTTCGTTCAAAATAAAAAATATTGTTGTCTTGGGCGCTGATCGTAAGCTTTGGCCATTAAAAAAGACAGGCAAAAGCATCAGTTTCCCCGAACCTATACTGTATGATATATTAGCAGAGCGTCTTTCGGCTCGTGACGGTAGAGAGGTATCGGCAGAGGAAATTAAAAACTTTGTTCTTAATATGGATACAAAGGAAACGGCAGTTGAAAAAATCTCGGAAGAGGTTGCCGTTCATCCGTATTTTAAGGGAATAAAATGGCCCAATGAAACGGATTTGATTTTGGCGGTGATTAAGGAAAATCCGGTTTTTGAGAAGGAACAAATTACAGTTGTCAGGACTCCTGATTTTCCTGATGGGTCAAGAGCAAACACAGGGCGGACAGTCCACTTCGCGGTTATGCAAAATCCGAAACTTTTTGTTCCCAGAGCTACTGTTTTAGCAATCTCTTCGCAGCCGTTTATTCGTAATCAAAAAACGGTTACTTTGCAAAATCTGCCAAACGCAGTGAATCTTGAGGTCGTTGGCGAAGAGATAAAGAAGTTTACTCCTAAGCAAGCTATGATTTGTATAGATTCTTTTGCAAGAACCGTTCACGCTAATTTTTCTCATTATAAAGAAAATGAAAAAATGAAAAAATTGTTTGTTGC
>CACZRW010000073.1 GCA_902783675.1 uncultured Pseudomonadota bacterium
ACTCCCGAAGGCACAAAGATAATCCGCAATTTCCTTTATAATGTGGCAAGGGTTAAAGGCGATTGGAAAATGGCTGACTTTGCCCAAAACATGATTGCCAAGATAAAAGATAAAGTCGGGGCGGATAAGGCTTTGTGTGCGCTTTCGGGCGGAGTAGATTCTTCGGTCGCCGCCGTTTTAATGCATAAGGCCATCGGCAAGCAACTCACCTGTATATTTGTTGATCACGGACTGCTTCGTAAAAATGAACGGCAACAGGTTGAGGAGGTGTTCAAGAATACCTTTGATATGAACCTGATTGTGGTTGATGCTAAAGAGCGCTTTCTTTCAAAGCTGGCAGGTGTTACCGACCCCGAGCAAAAGCGCAAAATTATCGGAAAGGAGTTTATTCGCGTATTTGAGGATGAGGCAAAGAGGCTGGGCGAGGTTAAATACCTTGTCCAAGGGACTATATATCCCGATGTGATTGAAAGCGGGCTTGGAGATTCCGCAAAGATTAAATCGCATCACAATGTCGGCGGACTTCCTAAAAATGTGTCTTTCTCCGAGATTATTGAGCCTTTGCGCGATTTATTCAAAGATGAAGTGCGTAAGGTCGGGTTAGAGCTCGGCATTCCCGCTTCACTGGTATGGCGGCAGCCTTTCCCCGGTCCGGGGCTCGGCGTTCGGATTATCGGTGAGATTACTGCCGAGAAAATTGCCATTCTGCAAGATGCTGACGCTATTTTCCGCGAGGAAATCGCTGCCGCGGGTTTGGATAAGGACATCAATCAATACTTTGCCGTACTTACGAATATGAAAAGCGTAGGCGTTATGGGGGACGGGCGCACCTATGATTACACTATCGGACTCAGAGCGGTGGAGACTACCGATTTTATGACGGCAGACTTTTCTCGTATTCCATTTGACATTTTGGCAAGAGTGTCTAATCGTATTGTAAATGAAGTTAAATCGGTAAACCGTATTGTCTACGATATTACCAGCAAACCCCCCGCTACGATTGAGTGGGAATAAAAGATAGCCTTATTGCATGTCGAACTATTTGATTTAAGGAGGGGAAAATGCAAAGAGAAGATCCTAAAGAAAATCTTGGTATGGACTTGGTCAGAGTGACCGAGGCGGCGGCGCTTGCGTCGGCTCGGTGGCTCGGCAAAGGTGATAAAATCGGTGGCGACGGTGCTGCCACTAATGCCATGCGCAGAAGTTTCAACAGTGTCCCTATGAAGGGCAAAATCATCATCGGTGAAGGTGAGAAGGATGAGGCTCCCATGCTTTACATCGGCGAGGAAGTCGGTACGGGTTACGGCGATGAAATCGACATCGCGGTTGATCCTATTGACGGAACCACCCTGCTCGCTAACGGTATGCCCAACGCCATTGCAGTCGTGGGCGCCGCTCCCGGCGGGTCAATGTATATTCCCGGACACAGTTACTATATGCAAAAGCTGGTTGTCCCCGAGGGAGTCGTGGGGCTGGAGCTTGACGCTCCCATGAGCGATATTTTGGCGAAAGTAGCAAAGGCGCAATGCAAAAAGATTGAGGATTTGGTCGTATTCTTGCTTAATCGTCCAAGGAATCAGCATTTCATTGATGAAATACGCCGACTCGGTGCGCGCATTCAGCTTCATGAACACGGTGATATCATGGGCGCTTTAATGGCCGTTTCTCCCGAGTCCGAAGTGGATATTATGATGGGGACAGGCGGGTCGCCCGAAGGAGTTATCGCCGCTTGCGCAGTCAAGGGTTTCGGCGGACAAATGTTGGCAAGGCTTAATCCGCAATCAGACAAGGAAAAGCAATGGCTTTTGGATAACGGCGCTAATCTTAAAGAGATTATGACTGCCGATGATTTGGTGAAGAGCGATGATACTTACTTTGCTGCCACGGGTATATCCGGCGGACTTTTCCTCGGCGGTGTCCAATATAACGAGCGAGGCTTGGCAAAGACCTACTCGCTGGTAGTTCGCTCTAAAACCAGGACAGTGCGTTATATCGAAGCTCACCACGATTTAAAGCAATTGATGAAATTCAGCTCGATTGAGTATTAATCGGCGGGCAGAGGTCTTTTGCTTTTTAACTTTTAGAAAAGGCTTGTTGTTTGGCACTCGAGTCGGGATTGAATTTGTTTGCCATCCTTGGTCGTGTGGTGGCAGTAAAGACCATCGATATCCTTTTTATAGTGAAGGTCGCCGGTTGTGTCCTTGTTCAATATGGCGATTGCGCAACTGTTCCCGCACCCGATGCCGTAAGGGTAAAGCAAAAGAAGAAACTCTCCCTCT
>CACZRW010000074.1 GCA_902783675.1 uncultured Pseudomonadota bacterium
AAGTTTGGAAAAGGGCGATAGCGTAAAGATATCTTCCTTCGGAACTTTTAGCGTCAAGAATAAAAAGGAAAGAATCGGACGCAACCCTAAAACCAAAAAAGAAGCAGTAATTACCGCCAGGAGGGTCGTATCCTTTCACTCCTCCTTAGGCTTACGCGATATTGTTAACAAGAGCGCATAGGGATATTTTGATGGCAGGCGATAAGAAAGCGGCATATTCAAGCATCAAGGAAGTTTCGAAAGATTTGGATCTTCCCTCTCATGTGTTGCGCTTTTGGGAAACCAAGTTTAAGGATATAAAACCCGTAAAGCGCAGCGGCGGTTGCCGTTACTATCGCCCCGAGGATGTGGCTCTTATCAAGCGCATTAAGCATTTGCTCTATGATGAAAAGTACACCATAAAAGGGGCTCTTACGGTGCTAAAGGAGCAAAAGGTTGATTCTGTGCCTGATGCAGATATTGCCGCTCCGGCGCATCCTGCTGTTGTAGTCTCTCCCTCAAATATGGACATTTTGCTTAGGCTAAAAGATGTGCGGGAAGTGCTAAAAAGCGCTTTGAATTGATGCAAAACGGCCTATATATTTCGCGTTTTGTATCTATAGGCAATAAGACAAACCTGCACGAGCAAAATCTTTCTTTGTGGGAAAAACAAAACAATCACATTATTCTTAAGCGTTATTGGGAAGTCGCAAGAATAACGCGTGAAAAGCACAGTTTCACACCGTTTAAAAGTGAACAGGCATATAAAGCCTTTGAAAACAAGCTGCTAAAGCATGAAGGCATCTCGCCCAAAGCCATAATTGCCACTCTCCCTACTTCTCCGACTCCGAAAGCTCACCTATTTTCTGCTATTTTTGTGAAAGGTAGCTCTTTTTTCTATAACAGCGATATTTTGGCACTCGCCGTTGATAATGAACCTTTGGGAGCCGTTTGCAAAAAGGGGCAAATCAGTTACTTTAAAATATCTTCACCGGCCTTCTTGTGGAAAATGGCAAGCAAAGTATGCGGCAAACCCGAAGGCAGCCTTATGGCGCTCGCTTCATCAAGCATATCTCTTTTTGACAAGCGCTTTGATTTCAAAGTCAACCTTGCCGCATACATAATGCGCGGCATTCAGCACCTTTCCGACTTTATGATGCAAAGAACTATAGCTAAGGCCTTAAAACAGTATCACCTAAATCCCAAAAACACAGCCTTGGCGCTGTCCGGCGGCTTCGCCCTTAATTGCCCTAGCAACAGTTTTTTAAGGAAACATTTTGGTTTTAGCGATATTTTAATTCCACCCTGCACGGATAACAGCGGACAAAGTCTTGGGCAGGCTTTGCGGTATTTTTATGAACAAGCTGAAAAAGAAAAAGGAAAACTTGTTTTTGCGCCTTTGTCCGCCTATATGGGGCAAGCTTTTACTTATAAGCATTCGTCCCGACCTTTTACTTCGGCACAATTTGTAAAGGATATAGAGACCGCGCCCATAGTATGGCTTAACGGCAACGCTGAAATCGGTCCAAGAGCTCTTGGCAATCGTTCAATTCTCGCCGATCCGCGCACTTTAAAATCCAAAGAAGCTCTTAATAAAATTAAACGCCGCGAGTGGTGGCGTCCTGTCGCACCCATAGTAATGGAAGAAAGAGTAGGGGATTTTTTCACCCCCGCCATTTGTTCTCCTTTTATGCTGGAATTGGTAAAGGTGAGAAGCGATAAAGTGCCAACTATTCCGGCGGTCGTTCACTTTGACTTAACTGCCAGAATACAAACGGCTAACAAACAAGAAAACCCGCTTGTCTATAAGGCATTAAGTGCTTTTTACAAAAAAACGGGTATTCCTGTTTTGTGCAACACCTCTTTGAATGATAAGAACGAGCCGATTATAAACACTCCCGAGCAGGCGCTTTCCTTCGCCCGCAAAAAGAGAATCAAAGTCGCCTACATAAACGGCTACCGCTACGAAGTGCAAAAATAATCTTGAAAAAGGTGCATCTCTCTATATATTTAACCGAACAATCAAAGAGAAAGGACAAAAAGGATAATAAAATGGATACCGAAGAACTTATCAAAATAATGCTGAAAGGCTCGGCTGATCACACGGAAATCAGCGAAATCCGTGCCAAACTCGAAAAAATCAAAAAGGAAAAAAGGGCTTTAAAAGTAAAGTTTGGGCTTGATCCTTCTGCTCCGGACATTCACTTGGGGCATGCGGTCCCACTTCGTAAAATAAAGCAACTTCAAGACGCCGGTTGCGATATTACGATTTTAATCGGCGACTTTACGGGAATGATAGGCGACCCCACGGGAAAATCAAAAACTCGTAAAGCCTTGACCCGCGAAGAAGTGGAAAAGAACTCTCAAACCTACCAAGACCAAATATTCAAGATTTTGGATAAGTCCAAGACAACGGTCGTTTACAACAGCACTTGGCTCGGTGCGATGACCTTCCGCGAAGTTATTGAGCTGTGCGCGAAATGCACGGTTGCCCGCATTTTAGAGCGTGACGACTTCCAAAACCGTTATCAGAAAAAGCAACCCATCGCCGTTCACGAGTTCTTCTATCCCTTAATGCAGGCGTATGATTCCGTTGCGATAGAGGCGGATTTAGAGCTTGGCGGCACAGACCAGACCTTTAACATTTTAATGGGCCGCAACATTCAAAAGGACTATGGACAAGATCCTCAGATAACTTTGTTTATGCCCCTTTTGGAAGGCATAGACGGCGTGGAGAAAATGTCGAAGTCACTGGGTAACCACATCGGCATTTATGAAGAGCCCAATGTCATGTATGAAAAGGTAATGAAAATCCCCGACAACCTAATCTTAAAGTATTACAATCTTTGCACCGATGTTCACCCTGACGATGTCGCCAAGATAGAGGCAAGACTTAAATCCGGAGAAAATCCGCGCGACATAAAAATGGAGCTGGCGAAGGAAATCACCACTCTTTACCACTCTAAAGAGCAGGCGGAGCAGGCCGAGATACACTTTAAACAAGCCTTCCAAAGTGGCACTATTCCCGATGACGCCAAGGTTCTTACCTTTAAAACACCGGCAGAAACAAAGGATGTTCCCTTTGCCTTGATTGACCTTTTGATGGCAAACGGCAAGTTTCAGAGCAAAGGCGAAATCCGCCGTTTGTTTGCTCAAGGCGCAGTTAAACTAAACGGTGAAAGGGTTACGGATCTAGCTTCCATAACTGCAATTGCTGACGATACTTCAATCCAAATCGGTAAGGGTACTTTCTTTAAGATAAAGGTAAGCTAATTCCCCAAATTGGGCTTGCTTCGCGCCTTAACAGCATTTTTTAAAAATCTTTACCTGCACCCCTTGACAGGTTCAGACCGTAAGTATATAAAGTTCGCCTTGGTGTGGGTGTATAGCTCAGTTGGTAGAGCAACTGACTCTTAATCAGTGGGTCCGGGGTTCGAGTCCCCGTGCGCCTACCAGGA
>CACZRW010000075.1 GCA_902783675.1 uncultured Pseudomonadota bacterium
AGACCCGCGCAGAACGGAAATGGGCCATTGTTGAGGAAACGGCAAAGGAAGACCTTGCAAAGTATGCTAATCTTCATGGCGAGAAAGCCGAAGAGATTATCAGCGTTTCCGAAGGTTTGTTTACGGCCAGAGATATCCTTAAACAAGCCAAGCGCTGGGTTGGCGAGTCCAGGTTCGCTAATGAACGCGCTATGAAAGCTTACAATGCCAAACGCAACAGAGAAGGCATTGAGTATAGCCAGCGCTACTGGACCCAAGGTAAGGAAAACGAAAGATAACTCTTTCGGATAAACACAAGAACAACGATTTTTCATTCTCAACTCCTTTAAAAAAGTTCCCCTGCCTCCGCTTGGAAGCAGGGGGATTTTTTAATGAATAATGAGGAATTAGGAATTAGGAATGAAAGGGACTTCGTCCCCGGGTGAAAGTTTAAGGTTGAAGGTTTAATAAAATAAATTTTATTTTTAAACTTATAAGCTCATAAACCCTTAAACTTTTCATTTGACTTCTTTGGTGCATGTCCTTATTTTAGCCGAAGCTTTAGGCCCTTGATAATTCTTGAAGCGGAGTAAAAGGTAAATTGACGCGTAAAGAACAAAAGGAACTGGACGATTTCGCCGCCAAAATAGCAAAGGTGAAAGAGAAAACCTTGGGCGACGAACCCGAATCTGACAGCAGATTTTCCAGCGGGTGGGGTCTTGGCGTGCGACTTGCGACCGAGCTTTTGGGCGGAGTTGTAGTCGGAGCGGGTATCGGGCTTTTGCTTGATTCTTGGTTTAGCACCAAGCCGCTTTTTGTTATAATATTCTTGCTGTTCGGCACTGCCGCGGGTATTTTGAATGTCTATCGCGTCGCCGCCGAGCAGGCTAAAAGGAAAGAAAAGAGGTAAACTTTGGCAAGTCCTATGGAACAATTTAATATCAAGCCCATAATCCCGATAGAGGTCGGCGGTTTTGATATTTCCTTTACCAACTCGGCATTATTTATGAGCCTTGCGGTCGTTCTAAGCACGCTTTTTCTGGTGCTGGCAATGCGCAAACGCTCGCTTATCCCCGGCACCATGCAATCCGTGGCAGAGTCCATTTATGAATTCGTTGCGGGCGTAGTTAAAGAAAATGTCGGGCACGAGGGCAAAAAGTTCTTTCCGTTCATATTTACGATTTTCATCTTTATAGCCTTTGGCAATATGCTGGGGCTTTTGCCTTATTCATTCACCTTTACCAGCCATGTTTCCGCGGTCGGCACAATAGCGATTATTGCGCTTATCATCAATGTGGTGGTGGGGATAAGAGCAAAGGGCTGGGGCTGGCTGCATACATTTTGTCCCGCCGGCTCGCCCATAATTGCGGTGCCTATTTTGGTTCCTATTGAGATGATTTCATTTCTGGCAAAGCCGTTCAGCCTGACCGTCCGTCTTTCGGCGAACATGACTGTCGGACATGTTATGCTAAAGGTTATTGCCGGTTTTGTAGTTATGCTTGGTCTTGCGGGCGGCGTTTTGCCTTTGCTTTTTGATTGCGCCATCGTAATCTTTGAGATAGGCATCGGATTGTTGCAGGCTTATATCTTTACGGTTTTGTCCTGCATCTATCTGGGAGAAGCCCTGCACGAGCATTAGTTTTTGGTTTAACTGGTTTAAGTTTAGTTTTTAATTTTTATTTTTAACAAAGAAAGGAAGTAAAAAATGGAAGGCGATATTGCAACAGCAGCAAAATACATTGGTGTAGGTCTTTGCGCATTAAGTATGATTGGCGCATCACTCGGAGTGGCAAACATCTGGGTATCCGTCATCAACACCGTAGGCCGCAACCCCTCGGTAAAGGCAGATGTAAACCTTTACGGTTGGGCGGGCTTTGCCGTAACGGAAGCTATTGCGCTTTACGCTTTGGTTTTGGCGCTTATTACGATTTACGCTTAAAACAAAGAAGATTTTCTTTCGCCTTTGCCTTTTTTAAAAGGCGGGCGAAGGCTATCTTTCAAAAAGGAAGTTACCGAAAATGCCGCAATTAGACCCGACTTGGTTTGTATCGCAGATATTTTGGCTGATTATAATGTTCGGCATCTTGTATATTTTAATGAGCAAGGTTGCCCTTCCTCCCGTTGACAAGGTTCTTGAGGACCGTCAAAAGCGGATAGAGGACGACATTCGCCGCGCCACCGAATTGAAGGAGGAGGCGGAAGCTGCTTTAAAAAATTACGAGGACGCTTTAAAAGGCGCAAATGCCGAAGCCAAAAAGATCATCTCTGATGCCAAAGACGAAATGGCCGCCTTGTCCGCGAAAAAGGATAAGGAGCTGACCGAGCGGCTTGCGCATCAAGTCAAGCAAAGCGAAGAGGGTTTGGAAAAGGCCAAAGCTGCAGCATTAAAAGAAGTAAAGAAAATGTCCGAGGAGCTGGCGATTGCCATGGTTGAAAAGCTGACCGGCATAAAGCCCAGTGCCAAAGAT
The DNA here is from genome assembly GCA_902783675.1 of uncultured Pseudomonadota bacterium. Lineage (GTDB taxonomy): Bacteria > Pseudomonadota > Alphaproteobacteria > CACZRW01 > CACZRW01 > CACZRW01. The sequence goes on from CACZRW010000075.1 coordinate 2,448, forward strand.
GTCTCCGATGCTTCCGGTAAAGTCTTTAAGGAGAGCAAGGCATGATAATATCCGAAGCTATTGCCGCCACCGAAAGCGCCGCTACCCACGCCCACGAAGCCGAGGTTTTCTACGCCTCGCCCGAGTTTTGGGTATCTGCGGCATTCGTAATCGTCGTCGTATCTTTTGCAAAGCCCATTGCCAAGATTCTCAAAAAAGTCACTTCCGAACGCGCGCAGAAAATCAGCGACAAAATTGATGATGCACGGCGCTTAAAGGACGAGGCCGCGGAACTTTTGGCAGAATATGAAAGAAGGTTCAAAGATGCCGAAGCCGAAGCCGCCGCCATTGTCGCCAAGGCTAAGGAAAACGCTGCCCGCTTCAAAAAGGAAGCCGAGGAGGCAATGAACCTTGCCTTAGCAAAGAAAGAAGAGCAGGCGTTTGATAAAATAAAATCCGCCGAGACCGGTGCATCGGAAGAAATCCGCGCTCATGTCATTGATGTCGGCACCAAAACGACCGTTGAAGTCATCTCGGGCGCGCTTAAAAACCAAGTAACCGCCCAAATGCTCGCGGCGTCTTTGAAAGAACTCCCCGTAAGTTTACAAAAGCTTGCGTGATAAGTCGGGATAGGCTAATCTTTCGCTTAAAGAGCCTGCCTCACAAGGAGTAAAGGAAAAAAGGAGATTAGCCCCCTTGCGTTTTATTTTAAAACTTTTCCATTTTCTAGTCTTAAGCGTAGTATGGCTTGTCATTTACGCCAAAGCGGTAGAGCTTTATTTCTATAAAATCTGGGGCTTTCGCATTTACAACCACAAACAGTGGGACATGATACCGGCGGAATGGAAAAACGGCTGGATAATAGACACTCCGTCCGAGTTCTTCTTTTTCTTCTCCATCGCAATGATTCTGCCGGTTTTTGCCATCGGTCTGGCCGTGCTTTTGCGCGCACCGTGGGGCAAGTTCTATAACAACATTTACCACGCTTTAAGTGAAAAGAAAAAAGTCCGCCATCGCCAGAAAATAGACAAGTTCCCCAGCGCCGAGGAGCTTGCCAAGGTTCTTTTGGAAAAAGTCCGAAACAAAAAGAAAAAAATCGGCAAGGACAAAATGCCGCCGCGAATGGACGGCGTCGTGCCTTTAACTCAACATAAGATAAGGGAAGAGCTGCCTAAGACCGAGCAGAAAAAGCTTCCCAAGGAAGAACCGCCCACGCTGGAAGATGTCGCAAAGACCGACTCCGACGCTCTCGTGGCATCTGCGACTCTGCCCGAGCCCAAGATGACCAGCCGCATCGAAGTAAAATACGCCGTCCTTTCGCAAGCGGAAGCCGCCGGTTTACGCATTGTCCAAGAAGTAAAAATCGGCGTAGATATAATTGACTTTGCCCTTATTACCGAAGGCGCGGTTTACCTTATCAATCTTGAGCCTGTCGGCGCCGAGTGGGTTGCCGACGAAATAGGTTTTGAAAACGATGAGCCTTTATGGTTCAGCGAGACCAAATACGAGACTTCGCCGGTGTTTAAACTCTTGCGCGCGACAAGGTATTTTGAATCGGTGCTTAAAGACATTCTGGGCCCCGACAGGGATAAGATTGCCGTCAAGAAGATGTTCCTTATCGGCGGCGGCTCTATTCTTAATTACAGCGATATTTCCGACACTTGGGAGGACAGCGAAGTTGAGACTTACCGCTTAAAAGGCGGCCGCCCCGAAACCGTGCCCTTATTTGACGATTTCCTTGATGAGCAAAAAGCCAAAGGTAAAAACTCGGATGATATAATTGAAAAAATATACACGGCGCTCGTTGCCGTAGAGCCTTAAAAAAGTATTTTTTTTGGTTTGGGTTATTGCTATGACCGGGTGAATGTGCTAAAAGCTAACCCGCTTAAAAATGAAAGAACAGAAAACAGGAGAAAGATTTGTCTTCAACATTTTCCATTAAGAACGAATTAGCGTCCCGCTACAGCCTTGCGCTTTTGGACATTGCCGTGGAAAAGAAGCAATTGTCCGCCGTTCAGGACGACTTAAAAGCTCTGGCAAAGATGTGCAAGGAAAATGCCGCATTCAGCTTTATGCTTAACTGTCCGACCATTGCCGAAAAGCAAAAGGTGGACGCGATTTTGGCTATTGCGGACAAGGCAAAGTTTTCTAAAACCACTTCAGATTTTTTGGGCACGGTCGCAAGCAACAATCGCTTGTTTGCTCTGCCCGCGATGATTGACGCTTTCTTTGCTCTGCTTGCAAAGAGAAACGGCGTCGTTCCCGTATCGGTAATTTCCGCAATCGAGCTTGATAAAAAGCAAACGGACGAGATAACGGATACTTTAAAAAAGGCGCTTGGTTCTTCCATTGCGCTTTCTTTGAAAGTGGACGCAAGGCTGCTTGGCGGTCTTATGGTGAAAATCGGTTCCGTTTTGATAGATAGCTCGCTAAGCTCAAAAGTGCAGCAACTTAAAACAGTAATGAAAGGTGCTTAAAACATGGATTTAGAAGCAACAGAAATAACTTCGCTCATAAAGGACAGGATTGAACATTTCGAATCCCATTCTGACACGGTCGAAGTAGGGCAAGTAATCTCGGTCGGCGACGGCATTGCCCGCGTTTACGGCATGGAGAAAGTTCGTGCCGGTGAAATGGTCGAGTTCCCCGACGGCACCCGCGGTATGGCGCTTAACCTTGAAACCGACAATGTCGGCGTGGTTATTTTCGGTTCCGACCAAGCCATTAAAGAGGGCGATATTGTAAAGCGCACGGGCGAGATTGTCTCTGTTCCTGTCGGCAAGGAATTGCTGGGCAGAGTTGTTGACGGCCTCGGCCAGCCCATTGACGGCAAAGGCAAGCTTGGCAACAAGAAATTTGCTCGCGCCGAGGCAAAGGCTCCCGGCATTATTACTCGCCGTTCGGTTTATGAACCCGTGCAAACCGGTATTAAGTCGATTGACGCGCTTATTCCTATCGGTCGCGGCCAGCGTGAATTGCTTATCGGCGACCGCCAAACCGGTAAAACCGCTATCATCGTTGACACTATTTTGAATCAAAAACCTTTGAACGATAAGGCAAAGGACGATAAAGAAAAGCTTTTCTGCATCTATGTTGCCGTCGGACAAAAGCGTTCCACGGTCGCTCAAGTGGTAAAGACCTTGCAGGACAAGGGCGCGTTTGACTACACCATTGTAGTCGCCGCTACCGCTTCCGATCCCGCTCCTTTGCAATTCATCGCACCCTACACCGGTGCGGCGATGGGCGAGTTTTTCCGCGACAACGGTATGAACGCAATTATTTTCTATGATGATTTATCAAAGCAAGCCACGGCTTACAGACAAATGTCGCTTCTTCTTCGTCGTCCCCCAGGACGTGAAGCCTATCCCGGTGATGTTTTCTATTTGCATTCCCGTTTGCTTGAACGCGCTGCGAAGCTGAATGACGAATTGGGCGGCGGTTCGCTTACCGCAATCCCTGTCATTGAGACGCAGGCAGGCGATGTCTCGGCTTACATTCCCACGAATGTGATTTCCATCACGGACGGACAGATATTCCTTGAGACGGCTTTGTTCTATCAAGGTATTCGCCCCGCGGTCAATGTCGGCATCTCCGTTTCCCGTGTGGGTTCGGCGGCTCAGATAAAGGCGATGAAGCAAGTCGCCGGTTCTATCAAGCTGGATCTTGCGCAGTATCGTGAAATGGCGGCCTTCTCGCAGTTTGCATCGGACTTGGACGCATCTACCCAGAAGCTTCTTGCCAAGGGCGCGCGCCTTACCGAGCTTTTAAAGCAAAAGCAATACTGCCCGCTCCCCGTTGAGGAAGAGGTTGTGTCGATTTTCGCAGGCGTAAAGGGCTACTTGGAAGCCGTTGCTGTCAAGGATGTGAATCGCTTTGAGGAAGAGATGCTTTCAAAGATGAGGACCGACGCTCCGAACATTCTGGATTCTATCCGCAAGGAAAAGAAGATTACCGAGGAGAACGAGCTCGAATTGAAGCAATTCATTGAGACTTTCGCGGCTTCTTTTGAACAGGCAAGCTGATAGGTAAAAGCAAAAGGAGCTTTTGATGGCAAACTTACAATCACTTCGTGTTCGCATATCTTCGGTAAAGTCGACGAGGAAAATCACTTCAGCGATGAAGATGGTTGCCGCCTCGCGCCTTCGCCGTGCGCACGATGCGACTATCAAGGCCGAGCCTTATGCTTATGCTATCCGGCGTAGCCTGTCGGGGCTTATCCAAAGCCTTGTTGAGAGGCAAGAGAACTTTTTCGTAAGGGGGCTTGGTGTGATTCGTCCGCCCCGCCTTCTTATCGGCCACCAGCAGAACAAGACGCATTTGATTATCGCCTTGACCTCGGATAAAGGTCTTTGCGGCGCGTTCAACATGAATGTTTGCAAGCGCGTTGCGGCTATGGTTATCGAAACGGAAAAAGAAGGAAAGCGCGCCAAAATCCTTTGCGTCGGCAAAAAGGGCTACGAGCTTTTAAAGCGCGACTTCGGCGACTTGCTTATCGGCAAGATTGAAGGCGTGGGGCGCAAGGCGATTGCCTATAAAGAAGCGGAAGATGTGGCTTTTCGCGCCATTTCGCTTTTTGAATTGGGCGAAGTCGACTCGTGTTCAATGGTTTACAACCACTTTAAAACCGCCATTTCCCAAGAGGTAAAGGTTGAAAAGCTTTTCCCCTTGGACGATTACCTTCCCTCTAACCCTTGGAAGGGCTTGACCGAAATGGACTTTTTAATGGCGCCGCCGACGCCCGAGGTGTCCAGTGACGATTGGGACTTAGGCGTTTCCGCCGAAGGCGAGAATCTTCCTTCGCAAACTTTGGAAAGGTCTGCTTCCCGCTATGCGCTAAAGGCCGAAGACTCATACGCCGGTCGCGGTGCGGGTTCTTGGACTCCCGGCGGCGGGCATAAGAAAAGCGACTCGCGCAAGATGTCCATTCCTGCGGGCATGGCCGGCATGAAAGCGACAGCGATTGATTTGGACGCTTTAAAGCCGAAATACGCACCTTTCTTATACGATTTTGATCCATCGGACGCCGTGATTTTAGAGCACCTTATTCCCAGATTCATAGTCTCCTCGCTTTTCAAAGCGCTGGCGGAGTCTTTGGCATCGGAAAGCGGCGCGCGCATGACTTCCATGGACAACGCCACCAGAAATGCCGGCGAAATGATAGATAACTTAACTTTAATATATAACCGCACCCGTCAAGGTCGCATTACCACCGAATTGGTAGAGATTATTGCGGGCGCAGAATCAGTCTAGATTTATTTTACAGATTAGGAGAATAAAATGGCAAAGAACAGCAAAGGCACAATTACTCAGGTAACGGGCGCGGTAGTTGACGTTCGCTTCGAATCCGAAGAGGATTTGCCTGCAATTTTGAATGCTCTCACTACCAAGAACGACGACAAAACCTTGGTGCTTGAGGTTGAGCAGCATTTGGGCGAGAACACCGTTCGTTGTATCGCAATGGACTCGACCGACGGCCTTACCCGCGGGCAAGAGGTATTGGATACCGGCGCTCCCATTGAAGTTCCCGTTGGCCCCGAAACTTTGGGCAGAATCATCAATGTTGTGGGCGAGCCCGTGGACGAAAGGGGCCCTGTAAAAGCCAAGATGAAGCTTCCCATTCACCGTCCGGCTCCTGCCTTTACCGACCAAGCTACCGAGACCGAGGTTTTGGAAACCGGTATTAAGGTTATCGACTTGATTGAGCCTTATTGCAAAGGCGGCAAGACCGGCTTGTTCGGCGGCGCCGGCGTAGGCAAGACGGTTATCATCATGGAGCTTATTAACAACATCGCCAAAGGTCACGGCGGCTATTCCGTTTTTGCCGGCGTTGGCGAAAGAACTCGTGAAGGCAACGACTTGTATCACGAAATGATGGAATCCGGCGTTATCAATCCCGACGGCGACTCGAAAGCAGCCCTTGTTTACGGCCAGATGAACGAACCTCCCGGAGCTCGTTCCCGCGTTGCTCTTACGGGCTTGACGCTGGCGGAATACTTCCGTGATCAAGAACATCAGGATGTGCTTTTGTTCATTGATAACATCTTCCGTTTCACGCAGGCAGGTTCCGAAGTTTCCGCTTTGCTCGGGCGCATTCCTTCCGCAGTGGGCTATCAGCCGACCTTGGGCACGGACATGGGCTCTATGCAAGAGCGCATTACCTCGACCAAGAACGGCTCTATCACCTCGGTGCAAGCGGTCTATGTCCCTGCGGACGATTTGACCGACCCTGCACCTGCGACGACTTTCGCGCACTTGGACGCAACTACCGTTTTGAACCGCTCGATTGCCGAGCTCGGCATTTATCCTGCGGTTGACCCGCTCGACTCGACCAGCCGTATTTTGACTCCGGAGGTCGTGGGCGAGGAGCACTATACCGTCGCTCGTGAAGTCCAGCGTGTTTTGCAGTCTTATAAGTCGTTACAGGACATCATCGCCATTTTAGGCATGGACGAACTTTCCGAAGAGGATAAGTTGACGGTTGCCAGAGCAAGAAAAATCCAGCGCTTCCTGTCCCAGCCT
>CACZRW010000076.1 GCA_902783675.1 uncultured Pseudomonadota bacterium
CAAAGGTTTTTAACTATCTTTTTGATAAGATTGAGGATTTTGAAGGCGCCAGAATCTTGGGTAAAGCCAAAGAAAAAGGCGCACTCGTTTCTTTTGTGATTGACGATATTAACCCGCAAGACATGGCGATGATACTTGCCAAGCTTGGCATTTGTATTCGCGTCGGCCACCATTGCGCTCAGCCGATTGTCGAGCGCTTCGGACTTACCGCTACGGCAAGGGCAAGCCTTGGCATGTATAACGGCACCGATGATATTGATGCACTTATTGCCGGACTTATAAAGGTGAGGGATATGCTTAAATGAGTGACCATTTCCCGACTTTAAATAATCCCGCCGCCTTACCCGATACGGAGATTCCGCCGGTTGTTCCCGCGCCCGAGCCGCTTTTACCCGAATACATAGCAAAGGCGGGAAAGCCGCTTAAAAAAGGCGAAACCCCCGCCGTGCGCAGTGATATTATTCCTTATTTGGGACAGGTAACTGACCCGGAAATAGGGCTTGATGTAAACGACTTGGGGCTTATATACGCGCTTGAAGTTGATAACAAAGGCAATGTTACGGGCGAAATGACCGTAACAGCCCCCGGTTGCCCCTTTGCCGATACGATGCTGCAATCTGCCGCCGACGCGCTGGCCATGGCAAAAGGCGTTGGCGAAGTGACTATAAAACTCGTGTGGAATCCCCCTTGGGATTTTGCCATGATAAGTGACCAGGCCAAGCTGGACTTGGACTTGCTTTAAAAAAGGAAAATAAGATGGAAAAGTTATCGGTGTATATCATCACCAAAGAGGGAAAATCTCACTTAAAAGAGGTAATAGACTCTTTAAAAGGCATAGCTGACGAAGTCGTTGTTGTCGCCTCCGCCCCGATTAGCTCCGTTCATAAGCGGGCAAAGATATTCCTGCACCCGTTCAAGGACTATTGCTCGCAAAAACGCTTTGCCGAGGGCAAATGCACCAACAAATGGCTTTTGAATCTTGACGATGACGAAGTCCTTTCTCCCGAGCTGGCAAAGGAGATAAAAGACTTTATGCAAAATCCCGTCGCTGATGCTTGTAAATTAAAAATCGGCGACATGTTCCCCGGTTACACAAAGCCGCGCAAGTGGGGCAGGACCTATAACATTGTCCGCATGTATGATAGGACTAAAGCGCAAATGGCGGACAATTTAACCGCCGACCGTCCCGAGTTTACCATTCCAAACCCGTCAATTCATCAATTCAAAGGCGTGGTGAAGCACTACTCTTTCCAAAGCCTGTCCGGCCTGATTAACAAGATGAACGGCTTTACGAATATGATTGTCGCCAACATGCTGAAGAAAGACAAAAAGTATTGTCCGCTTCGCATATATATCGAGTTTCCGACCCAATTCTTAAAGTATTATTTCTTAAAGAGGTATATTTTCAACGGCTACTATGGCTTTTTGGTTTCGGTGATTTACGCCTTTTTCCGCGTTATTCGCTTGGCAAAGTATAGGGAAGCGCTAAATAAAAAATAGCCGCCCGTTCACGACTATATTTTGCATTAAAAAAACCGCCCCAAAAAGGCGGTCTATTTTAACTTTAATGGCTCCGGCGGTAGGGCTCGAACCTACGACCGATCGGTTAACAGCCGATTGCTCTACCACTGAGCTACGCCGGAAAAACCTAATACTCCTTAAAGGTTGGAGGCCGAAGCCGGAATTGAACCGACATAAAAGGATTTGCAGTCCTCTGCATAAGCCATTCTGCCATTCGGCCCGCCCTGCTTCCCAAAAGGGATTGCCTTTATATAACGCATTAAGTGCCTCGTCAAGGGTATTTTTGCGACTTTTAGCTATTCCGTTGCCATTTCCGGCGGCGGCAAAAGCGCTAATATTTGCTTAAGCGGTAATTGATAGAGCCAGCCTTCGGTCTTTTTGTTTACCTCGGCGACTGAAGAAAGCACCTCTACCCACAAATCATCTTTACCCACCTTAACAAAATTAACGGTATAGATATCACCGTTTGCCGTTTCCGCCTCGGTTTTAAATACGGTTTTTATATCATTTTCGTTAAGCGTTTCCAAAAGGCGCGCCTTTAAAAAAGATATATTTGCAAATCCGCCCGCAATCCGCTCGGCATCGGAAATTAAAATCGGCTCCTTGGTCTTAAAGTTAGCTTTATATGAAAAAGGCTCGCCCCCTTTGGCGCGGAAGTAAACCAATTCCTCGGCAGGCTTTGTTTGCAGGTCCGTCAAAGTAATTTTCACAATCTCGGCAGCATTAACGCCGACCAACTTTGCATCTGCCCAAAAGGCAGGATTCGGTTCGTAATCAAAAGCTCCTTTTATGACATAAACTCGTAGCGTTCCGTCTTTGCGTGCATAAAAAGAGTTTTCGCCGGCGCGCGCTCCGATGATAAGGCTGACGGGCATTTTCCCGCCTAAATCCACAAACGACACACGCAAAGTTGCTGCTGCTCCGCTTGGCTCCTCTACGCCAAGTTTGGGGAAAGCCGCAGGACTTGAGGTAACTATATCTTCCACCCTAAACTCGGAAAATTGCCGAATAAGCCGCTCAACCTTCGCCTTATCGGCGGGATAGGCGTCCATTTCCCCGATGAACCAATCACCTCTGCCGTTTTCTACCAAAGTCAAAGGCTCGTTACCTTTATCAAGATTTATCGCCACTACTTCGGGCATAATCTTTTGCATATCGGGGAACAAGAGCTGCCCATTTATCTTCTCCTCGGGCGAAGCCGTTAAAGTAACAATTGCCGCCGCTATCAGCATAAAGAAGGCCGCGAACACCGGCGCATTAGTCTTGTTAAACAAATGATGAGCCATTTTTACTTACCCGCCTTTCCTTGCCGCCTTTTATAAAGGATAAACGCCACCGCCCATATAAGGAATAAACCAAAGTAAATCCCCGTCGTGACATTCCATA
>CACZRW010000077.1 GCA_902783675.1 uncultured Pseudomonadota bacterium
CGTTCCCTCCCACCACTTATAATAAAAAAACACCCCAAAAGGGGCGCTTTTTTATTATGGCGGATGGGGAGAGATTCGAACTCTCGGTAAGCTTTGAGACCTACACACACTTTCCAGGCGTGCGCCTTAAACCACTCGGCCACCCATCCACGGAAAACGAGCGCAGATGATTTAACATTTTGAAGGAAAAGTCAAACAGTTTATGAAAACAACTCCAAAACTTCGGGATTTGGGTTGCGCTTGGCATAGTCAAGCACCGTTTTTCCCTTTGAATCCGTGGCTTTCATATCCGCGCCGTATTTGATTATGGCGGTAATTACTCCGGGGTTAAGGTTGTAAGCTGCCGCTAACATCAAAGGCGTTGCTCCGTCCTGCTCATAGGGCTCGTCAATGATGGCGCCGTTTTTAACCAAGATGTCGATAACTTCGGGATCCATGTTACTCTTTGCCGCAAAAAGCAAAGGTGTCATACCGTCCTTGGATTTATCGTTTACTTCGGCTTTGTTCTTGATGAGGCAATTCACGACCGCAGGGTTAATAGTGGCTTTTGCCGCCCACATAAGCGGGGTTAAGCCGTTGGGGTCAACCGCGGTGACGCTTGCGCCTTTATTGATTAAAAAGTCGATAATGTCAGGGTTGTGATTACCTTTTGCGGCAAGCATAAGGGTGGTAAGACCCTCTTTGCTTTTACCGTCAAGCTTTGCACCTTTTGCAACAAACAGCTTTAAGACATCAAGATTTTTATTATCTCTTGCGGCATACATCAAAGGTGTAAGACCCGAGTTCGATTTTTCTTCCATTAAGGCGCCTTTGCCAATCAAAAAGTCGGCTATGTCCGGGTTGGGATTATTCTTTGCTGCCCACATTAAAGCTGTTCTGCCGCGCTTGTCCTTGGCGGTAATGTCCGCTTTAGCATTCAAAAGTGCGTCAATAACATCGACATTTTGGTTATAGGCAGAAGCCCATATCAAAGCGGTTTTGCCCTTATCGTCGGTGTCGTTTATCTTTGCTTTGGCGGCGACCAAGGCTTCAATCACTTCGGGGCGCTTTGCCACTTTAGAAGCAAACATAAGAGGGGATATTCCGTTTGCCCCCTTATCATTTATAGAGGCCTTGTGCTTTTCAATAAGTGCCTCAAGGTCGGGTAAAGACGCGCGTTTTATCGTGCGGACGAAGGCCTCGCGGTTGATAACATTTGCCAAAGCGCGCAAATCCTCGTCAGAGAAAAGAGCGGCGCCGTCCAAAGGAAGGTAGATGAAGAGGTAGTCCTCTTCGTCATAAACTTCGCAAGTCTTATTGTTGCCGAAGGTCGCGGTGTGGTCATTTCCGGCGAATAAGTCATCCATGGAGCCAAACGCCATTATGAAGTCATCGTGATAAGACTTCGGACCGCCGCAAAGCACGATTTTGCTTTTGGCGTCAGAGGCTTCAACGATTTTGCGAAGCATGGGGAAGCGTTCATATTGGCACCAAACCCTGTATTGTTCTTTCAACACAAAGCCGGTGGCTTCAAACATGTCAATGTTCCAAAGATTGTCCTCGTCCTTTTTAAAAGGTATGGGATAAAGATTGAGCTTGGCGGTTGCCGAGTCCGGCTCATACATGTTCTTGTCTGCGCCGCCGAGGTGGCTGAGTATCTTTGAGGTGTAGTGATTGTAAGGTCCGGTCATGGGCTTGGCGGGATTATAAGAGGGAAAGTCCTTTACCGGTTCCAAATCGGTCTTGGAGAAGTGGACATCGCTACGGTTGGTGCCCCATTCAACCCCGCAAACAAAAATGCTTGCGTTAATGTTGCCGCCTTCAAATCCCGAATACGATTTTGCCCACTTGGCAAAGGTCGAAGTAGGTTCGCTTTTCAATTCATTTCCCATCTATAATTCTCCTTTTAATAGGGTCGTTTTGCCTGATAAGGCTTATATATAAAACATTAACAAAAAAGAAAAAAGCTATTTCGGAATGTATAACTTTTCCTTTACATATCTAGGACTTTCTTCGGGGCTCATGGGCTTGCCGAATAAGTAGCCTTGAATAGAGTCGCAACCGTTGTCCTTAAGGGTCTTTAACTGGCCTTTGGTTTCAACGCCTTCTGCGATTACCTCCAACCCTAAAATGTGTCCGAGCTGGATTATGGCGTTAGTAATTCTGGCGTTATCGGGGTCCTTTTCCAAATCAATGATGAAGGAGCGGTCGATTTTAAGCTTATCTACGGGGAAGCGGCGAAGATAGCTGAGTGACGAGTAGCCTGTTCCAAAGTCGTCAATGGCTATGCGGACGCCGATGTCGGATATCTTTTTAAGGGCTTCGTTCGCCATTTCGGCATTTTGCATGACGACGGATTCGGTAAGCTCCAGCTCCAGATTCTCAGGAGTCACTCCCGTTTCTATCAATGATTTTTCAACAAAGGAGGCAAGATCGGCCTGCCTAAACTGGACTGCGGAAAGGTTTACTGCCATAACGGCATTGGGCAGGCCCATTTCACGCCACCTGCGCCATTGCCTCAGCGCTTCGGTGAGCACCCACTCGCCTATGGGCAGGATAAGCCCGGAATCTTCGGCTATAGGGATAAAGCTCACCGGCGGAATAAGTCCCAAAGTGGGATGTTGCCAGCGGATAAGAGCTTCCCAGCCGGAGATTGTGTTGGTTTTTAAATCTATTTGGGGCTGGTAGTTTAGGACAAACTCGTGGTTAGTCAGGGCCTTTCTTAAGTCCCTTTCAAGATTCATGCGATTTTCGGTTTCCTCGTTTATCTTGTGCGAGAAAAAGTAGAAGCTGTTAGCGCCCACGACTGCCGCTCGATGCATTGCCATGTCAGCGTAGTTCATCAGCTTTGCTTCGTCCGTGGTGTCATCGGGATAGGTGGTGACGCCGATATAGCAGCCGAGGTTAATCTCGTGACCGTCCAAATCCTTGGGCTCGCTTATGCTCTTGATAATTTTTTCCGCGAAGGCCGAGATTTCTTCGGTGTCTTTGACCTCGGTGGCAAGGGCAAAGTTGTCGCCGCTAAAGCGCGAAAGAATGTCGCCCGATGATGTCATATAGCTTAAATTGTCCGCTATTTCTCGCAAGATTTTGTCGCCGGCAGCGTGTCCCATAGTGTCGTTAATAATGTTAAAGTTGGATATATCAATGAAAAATACGGCGATTTTGGCGTCCGTGCCTTTTATCAATTCTATCTTTTCTTTTAACATCTTTTCAAAAAGATTGCGGTTGGGAATGAGTGTGAGAGGATCGTAATTTTGGATTTGATTGATTAAGCCCTCGGCCTCTTTCTTCGCGGTTAAGTCGTCGTGAATAACGACAAAGTGCGATATCTTTCCATTACCGTCAGCCATGGGACTTACGGTTTGTCTTACATTGTAAAGAGCGCCGAATTTGTCGCGATTTATAACTTCTCCCGACCACCTCTTGCCCGATTTTATGGTTTTCCAGAAGTTTTTAAAAAACTCTTTCGGAAGTTTGCCGGATTTTAAAATGTGAATATTTTCGTTTAAAAGCTCTTGCCAGGAATAGCCGCTCATATCAAGCAGAGCCTGATTGCTCCAGATGATGTTGCCTTCGGTGTCGGTAATAAATACGCCGTTGGCGGCAGAGGAAATGGCGGTTACCAGCAAGTTAATATGCTCTTGATCCGTAGCCATTTTAAGAATTAAGGCAAAGCGTTCCGCCGCGAACTCCAGCCCGTCCATAATTTCGGGAGAAAGGGGGTCTTTTTTCGTTTGTATCTCAATTATGCCTACGGGTTCTTTGCAAAAAAGCAGGGGGATAGATATGACTTGCGCGCCTTCGTTAGGGGCATCTTTTGCCGCACTGCGAACCGAGGTTTGCAAGTGTTGCAGGCAGAAAGATATGTTAGGCATTTCTTGGTTTATATTGCTCCATCTTATGGATCTGCCTTGAGTGATAGAGTTTGGCACTTCACCGAAAGTGCCGGTGATTGTCAAATCGCCGTTGGTTTTCCTTACGCCTACCCATGCGGACTCCAAATCCAAAATCTTTACCAAAGCCGAGCAGAGAAAAGGCGCGATTTGCGTCTCACTGTTGCATTGCATTGCGAATACGGTAATTTTTTGGATTAACTTATTGATTTCTTTTTCAATACTCTGAAGCAGAGTGCTCTTTATCGTGCAAACAAAAAAGTCGCTGTCATCTCCGGAGAGCTTTATGGCTACGATTTCAACAGGAAGTTTAACTTTATCTTTAGTGGTAATGTTGGCATAAACGATGGGATTATCACCCCTAATCTTATCCATTATGGAGAAGCTTTTCTTTTTCCCCCTGGCGGTGGTGCCGTCGGTATTTGCTTCTGCCGGGAAAAAGCGACTTATATTGGCATCAATGATTTTGTCTTCCTTATAGCCGACAAGATTTGCAAAAGCCGCGTTGGCAGAGGATATAACTCCCTGCTGATTCATAATGATAACACCGATTTTCGAATGTGTTAAACGCGTCTGCAATATAAAATCCTTTCACTGTAAAGGCAGTAAAACACGACCTTTCATGGTAGTAAAACTGTTTTTTACAGATAAAGTTCTAATTTTAAGTTAATGTTAGGACATTTTATTTAAAGTCTTTTAAAAAATATTTTGAAAGGGGCGGATTTGCTATGAAAAAGGCTGGAGTTTCTCGCGGGGCACGCGTTTCTTTTGCTACATTGGTGGGCTTTTTGGCAGGTATAGGACTTTGCGCGGGGGCCGTGTTCATGTCGACCTCAAATTATGTTACTTTTCTTAACCTTCCGAGCTTTTTTATTGTAATCGGCGGAACATTCGCGGCGGCCTTTATTTCTTATGAGCCAAAATATGTGTGGGGCGCGTTCAAGGACGGTCTTTCCATATTGTTTGCTCATAGAGAAGGGCAGGCGATACTTAAAAATGAAGTAGGGCGGATTATTCGCTGGGGTTATATCGTCCAGAAAAGCGGGCTTAAAGGTTTGGAAGATGATGCTAAAAGCACGGTTGCCAATGACGCTTTTTTGCTCCAAGGCGTGGATTTGGTTACGGCAGGATATAGCGGGCAAGAGATAAAGAGCATTTTGGCGGCGGCGTTTGAAAGTGAATACAAAAGGGCGCATATGCGGTCCGATGTGCTTAAAACCATGGCGGCGACCGCACCTGCTTTCGGTATGATAGGAACGCTGGTGGGGCTTATCATTATGCTTTCCAACTTGGATAATCCTTCATCAATAGGCCCGGGAATGGCGGTGGCTTTAATGACTACGCTTTACGGGATTTTGGCGGCAAGGATTTTCTTTTTGCCTGCGGCGACAAAGGTTAACCAGCGCGAGGATATTACTTTGTTCAGGAATATGCTTATTGCCGAGGGGCTTTCCATGTTGGCCGAACGCAAGTCTCCGCGCTATATTCAAGACAGCATGAATGCTTATATTGACGCAAAAGAGCATTTCCTTATCGACAGGGATTTGAAGATAAAAGTCTCTGCGGCGGATAACGAGGAATAAGGAGTGCTTTAAATGGCTTTATTTGCTCCTAAAAAAGACAGTGATATTGATAATTGGCTTTTGACATACAGCGATATGGTTACGCTCATCTTGTGTTTCTTTGTGCTTTTGGCGGCGATGAGTAATGTGGATATGGTCAAGTTTGAGCAAATAAAAACCAATATGGCGCGGACTATCGGGGATAAAGAAGTCCTTAGCCCTATTGAAACGGTGACTATGGATTTGAAAAAGGATATTGCTTCGTTGGGGATAGAGAATGATGCCTTGGTTTATGATAATGCCGAGGGTGCGGTGCTGGAGTTCTCCTCGCCGTTCTTGTTCGCAAGCGGTTCGGCAAAGATTAAGCCCGAGGCGGTGCCTTTTCTAAAGCGGATTGCGGCGACGCTCAGCGTGGAAAGGTTCTTTGCTTTTACTTACGAAGTGGAAGGGCATACGGACGAAAGTAGCGACGAGCTCTCGGCGCTGGATTTGTCTGCCCTTAGGGCGGCGGCGCTGGCGCAGTTCTTCATAAGCAGGGGAATTGATGCTTCGCGCTTCAGAGTGGTGGGACTCGCCGACACGCGTCCGAAGGTTCCCGATGTGGATAGGGACGGGAGCGAAATCGTGCACAATAAGATTCTTAATCGTCGGCTGGTTGTTAAGATAGAGCCGATGTAGGAGAAACTGCGCCACTGTATGTGGTAAGGCGGGCAGGCGCTAACGGAAGCGGCAATCTTTGGTATAAACCGCGGGGGTGCTCACGGTTTTGAAAATGTTAAGCGGAGCTTTCGCTTGGTTAAAGTTCATTTTACATTGACTGCTTAGCGCGACTTTGTCCGGATTGTGGTGAGACGCTTGCTCGGCAAGTCTTCTTCTGGCGGCGCGGTTAATCTCTAAAAGCTCAAGCTTTTCGGCGGGATTGCCCGAGGCGAGGCAGTCTATGGACTTGATATAGGCTTGATACTCGGCGGTTTCGCTCGCAAATATTCTGGGGCGGTTGCGAAGTCCTAAAACGGGTAACTCAACGGACTCTCCGATTTTTAAATGTGCGGTTTGAACGCTATAAATTGTCTCAATAGCATCGTGAAAATCGCGAGCAATGATGCATAAATTGTCCACGGAGTTAGTCCCGCCTCCGCTTATCGGTATGATGTGGTGGCAAGACCAGCCTTTGGGCAAAAGGCCGTGGGTCTTTGCCAGAGATACTTCTTTGGTCAGGAAGATATCGTCAAGCAAGCCATAGCAAGCGTAAAGCATAATCATTTCTTTTTGGGCTCTTCGCGACTCCTTACGAATGGAGGCGCTTTCTCTGGGACTTACCTTGGTATAAGTAAAATACTTATCTTCGTAACCGATCATCTTTCCCCCTTTCTATGGTTCGGTTATAAGAATTAATTTTGGGTAGTATAGCAAAAATAAACTAAAAAAGCCATACCCGCGCCCCAAAAAAAATATAAAAAAGCCGGAAGATATCCGGCTTTGTTTATAAGCGTTAAAGGCTTTGCTACTTTTGGGTGGCGTCGGCCTTTTCTTCTTCCTTTGCTTCTTCAGCTTTTTCAGCCTTTTCAGCTTTTTCGTCTTTGGCTTTAGATGCGGCTTGCTTTGCTGCTTTTTCGGCAGAGGCGGCGGCTTCGGCAGCTTCGGCTTCGGCCTTTGCTTCGGCGGCGAAGAACTCGGCAGCGTGGCGTTCGGCTTCCTCAACCGAGCGAGCGATAGTTACCATAATCTTTTCCTTTACATCAGGGTGAGGAGCTATGGTCACTTCATAGACGCCGATATCCTTTAAAGGTTGATCCAAGACGACATGACGGCGCTCAATTTTGTTACCGCTTTCAATTACGGCATCATAAACATCGCGCGCGGTCACCGAGCCGTATAAGTGTCCGGACTCGGAAGCTTGACGAACGATTTTCACGACCAAGCCCTTTAAAGCTTTGGCAAGCTCGACTGCCGCTTCTTTGTTCTTGGCGTTTAGCTTTATCAGTTCCGCTTTCTGTTTTTCAAAATACTCCAAGTTAGCTTTATTTGAGCGCAAAGCTTTGTTTTGGGGGAGCAGATAGTTACGGGCAAAGCCGTCCTTTACCTTTACCACATCGCCCATTTGTCCCAGCTTCTCAATCCGCTCAAGCAAAATGACTTCCATTGTTATTTCCTTTCCATTTTCTTTTGTATAGAGGTTCTATACATTCTAGATAATTGTTCATATAAACCGATTGCTGCCAGCAATACAAATACTTCAAGCGCACCAAAACCAAAGACAAATGCAAGGGTTAAAAGTGTGTAAAATATAAGCAATAAAATGCCGGCGAATTTCGTTTGTTCAGCCCAGAGGTGAATCCTGCTTAATCCTAATGCACAAAACGGTATCGTCATACAGGCCGCAAGGTTTGCGCTTATGTAGCCGATGTTGCCAGATGCCAAGAAGCCAATGA
>CACZRW010000078.1 GCA_902783675.1 uncultured Pseudomonadota bacterium
AGCATTTCGGCAAGATAAAGCCCGTCGGCGATAATGGACGGCTCGCCCGTAAGCGCAAGCGCCGCAAACAGCAAAACATAAATGATAAAGGCAAGACACGCCGGAAACATCAAAATTAAAAAGACGGTATTCCGATTGTTTTGCTCTATATGATCATAAACGGTGGCAACCATAGAGGGCTACTATTTTCCCTCAGGCTTTTCGGCAGGCACAGACGCAGGCTCTTCCGCCATAGCATCGGTTGCCGCTTCAATCGCTGCCTTTTCCGCTTCAATCGCCGCCGCTTCTTCGGTAGGCGCGGGAGAAGGTGCGGGAGTAGGCGCGGGAGTAGGCGCAGGCGCGGGAGCTCCCGTCGCTTCCGCCGCTACCGCGGTAAAGCTGACCTTTACGGGACGACTTGCCGCTTCTTTTTCCTCGGCATCAAGTTCGAAAAAGTCGCCTTTACCGAACTTAAATGCTTGCGCCACAAACTTGCTGGGGAATTGCTCAATAGTGTTGTTAAGAGCCAAAACATTTGAGTTATGGAAACGACGCGCCGCTTGGATTTTATCCTCGGTATCGGTAAGCTCGCGTTGCAATTCCAAAAAGTTTTGGTTTGCCTTTAAATCGGGATAATTTTCGGCAACGGCGAAAAGGCTTTTAAGAGTGCCGGAAAGGAAGTTTTCGTCTTTAGAGCGCGTGGCCTTGTCTTTGTCTTGATTAGCCATCGCCGAAGTCCGCGCCTCGGTAACCTTTTGCAAAGTCCCCGCTTCGTGCGCGGCGTAACCTTTCACGGTCTCAACCAAGTTGGGAATAAGGTCGTAGCGGCGCTTTAATTGCGTCTCAATATCGCTCCACGCTTCCTTTACGCGGTTCCTGAAGGTAACCAGCTTGTTATAGGTAAAGATGACATAAAGCGCGATTGCGGCAATAAGAACTACAAAAACTTCCATATTATTATCTCCTTAATCTGTCTTTAAAATCCGTTAAGTAACTTCTCCAAATTATCATCACCTCGCCGATAAGGAAAGGGAAAAAGTTTTACTATTGACGGGCTTTCGCAAATGCTAAAAAATAAAGGCATGCTATGTGTTTTTATCAAAGGGGATTAAAATGTCTGAAGAAGGCGAAATTGCATCTTTTACCGAAATCAATTTAAAAGATAAGAAAAAGCACAAAGGTAAAATCGAGCCTCTGCCTTTAGGGCTCGGTGCGGCACAGGAAAGCGACTTTGACGGGGAGACTCCGCCGCCCGAAACTCTTTTTGCTCGCCCGCTTGATACGGGTGCCGCCGAAGTTGACACCGACTTTGAGGACAAGGAAACTCCGTGGTTCAAGGACATTCCCACGCTTGTCGCCACTTTCCTTACCGCTTTCTGGGTATTCGTAGCGGTGCAGTATTTTGTAAGGACGGGGTGGTGGGATAACCGCTTTGCGACTTCTCCCGCCGAGTTCGTAGGCTTTATCTCGGGCATGTTTTTACCCATCGTCATCATCTGGCTTTTAATCGCTTACCTGAAGCGCACTGCCCGTTTTGAGCGAGAGTCAAAGGCCTTTCGCGCGTATATGAGCCAGCTCATCTACCCCACGACCGAAGGCGCGGCTTACACCAAGTCTCTGACCGAAGCTCTAAAGACCCAAGTAAGTGACTTGCGCCAAACCTTTGAGACCATAAACAACGCCTCGCTTATTATCAGCAGCGAACTCCAAGCTCGCATAAGCGAAATGGAAAGACTCGCATCTAAGGTTAACGGCGAAATCCTTTTCTCCATAAAAGACCTTACCGGCAATGTTGAGAAGTTACTTTCCTCGGCGGACAGCGCGTCCGTAAGGGCAAAGGAAGCCTCGGCGCTTTTATCCGACCAAGTCATCACCTTAAACGAAGCGTCCGAGGAAGCGGGCGCAAGGGTGACCGGCTTTGGTGAAAGCCTTAAATCCAGCATCATCGGCATTAACGAACTTTCCGGCAAGATAGAGGAAAAAGGCGACCTTATCACCAACACGGTTGCTCTTTTGGAAAAGAAAATCTCTGCCGTGAACGAAAACACCGAAGAGATGATAAAGGCCTCGGTGGTAATGGCGGAAGATTTAAGTGCCAAGACAAGCGAACTTACCGAACTTTTCCGCTCGCATGAAACCGAACTTGCCGTAAGGACCGAAGCCGTAAGCGCCGAAGCTGCCTCGCTTGCCACTTCGTTTAAGAAGCAAGGCACGATTATCAGCGACGAGGGTAGCCGCATATCCGAGCGCTTAAAACTTTTAAGCGAGGATATAACCGCCAAAGCGACCGAGGTATTCACCCTTGCGGATAATTCCTTCGCGAGAATGGGTGATGTTGCCGAGCTTATAAAGACCAACTCTGCCCTTGTATCCTCGGCTTCGCAAAAGGCCTCGAACGATATGCTTGAAGTAGCGGGCACGCTGGATAAAACCTTTGCTTCGGTTGCCGCAAGCGCCGACTCCGTCACGGATAAAACCGCCGCTTTTGTCGAGGAAGTAGGTGTAAAGTGCGGCCAAATCGGCGAGGTAACCGACAGCGTCTGCGCCAATATCGCCGCCGTTGCCGAAACCGCCGCCGGCAATACCTTGGCGCTTAAACAAACCATAGAAGGCGTTGCCGAAGGCTTTGACGCCCTTATCACCACGGTAAAATCCGAAAGCGGTAAATTAGAGGAACTCTCCGCCATCGTTGTGGCACAATCCCGCTTGGCGGAAAGCTCGCTTGCCGAGCAGCAACGCCACATCTCCGCCTCGGCGGCAAGGATTGAGGAAGTAAAAGGCGAGCTGCGAAAAGAGGTTGAGGAGCTGACCGGCGCCGCCGCCTTTATCGACGAGAACACCGCTTCTGCCATATCCAAGCTGCACAGCAATATGGAAGAGCTTATCGCCATTGCGGACTCGGTCATAAGCCGCACCGACGAAGTCAGCGAAGCCATAGCCAAAGGCACCGCCACGCTTGACACCTCGTCAAATGCCGCACTTGCCACCGTGACCAAAGTCGCTACCGTCTTAAAGGCCGAAGGCGACAGCATGGAAAACATGAGCGCCATGCTTGAAAGACAGGCAGGTGTTCTGGAAACCATGACCGCCTCTGCCGAAACCAAAATCGGTGCGCTTACAAACGGCTTTGAGGAACGCGCCGAATACCTTGCCGACCTGCTTTCCAAGGCGGAAACCTTCATTGAAGGCAAAAGCAAACAGATGCTCGGCAATATAGACGCCGCCCGCGATCTTATCCAAAAGCATTCCGAGCTTATCGATGTCGATATGGACAAGATAGCCGCCAAAGTCTCTAAAATTGAGAAGGGCTTTGACAGCCAGTTTAACCTTATCACGGGCGCTTATGATGAAGTGCTGGCAAAGATTGATAAGGCAGTCGCCATGGTCAAGGAATCCGAAGCCGAGTTTAACGAGACCGGCGATCGCACTTCCATAAAGGCGGCTAAGGTGCTTGAACACATCGGCAGCCTGTCCAAGAACGCCATCGACAGAACCGAAGCTATCGCCACCATCATGGAACAGATAAGCAGTGAGATTGAAACGCTGGCAAGCAAGTCTTCGGATAAGATAGAGGACGCTGCCCTTAAAATCCGCCACATCTTTGGCGAAGTCTCCGAAGGGACGGGCGCAGCAGCCGAGGAAGTCCTTGCCGCCGGCGAAGCCTTTATAAGAAGGGCGGAAATGATAACCAAAGCCTCGGACGCCGCCGCGCAAAAGCTGAAAGTTTTAATAAGCGAGTTAAAGTAATTGCCCTTTGGTTTTTCTAGGGCTTCCTTCTGTCGTAAGGAAGGGGCAGTAAGTCCGACAGCATTCGGATGATAGGCACATTGTCCTTGCCCACCGTGATAATCTCAACATCTTTGCCTTTGTTAAAGTTGTAAATCCATTGCCGACAAGTCCCGCAAGGAAGGGAATCCAGCCGCTTCGGAGTGCAAAAGGCAATCTTGACAACTTCTTTCTCGCCGCCCATCACCGCCGCACAAATCGCGTTACGCTCGGCGCACATGGACGAGCCGAAACTGTCCGTTTCCACATTACAGCCCAAAAATACTTTGCCGGACTTGGTCAAAACCGCCGCACCGACGGGAAAGTCTGTAAAAGGAGTATACGCCATCTTTGCCGCTTCGGCGGCTTTTTGCAAAAGTTCTTCGTTAGTTATCATTGCCATTCTCCGCTTTATAACAAAGCAATAATGCCTGATTACCTTGATAAAAGCAAGAGCGCGCCGGCGCAAATAAATCTTAACTATTGTTGACGCCCGCGGCAAAACTGCTATATTGCCCTAAGGTAAAAGGCTTTTAAGGCTTAGCCTGATGAAGCGAAGTAAAGAAAAGTAAGCAAAGGAAAGAAAAGGAAAAAATGGCAAACCCGAGCACGGAACAACGCGAAATTCGTATCGAAAAATTAAAGAAATTGGAAGCAATGGGCATCAATGCCTACCCGCAGATATATAAGCCCACCGCTTTCTCCGACGCCTTAAATGCAAAGTATAAAGACCTTGCCCCCGACACGCAAACCGACGACGAAGTAAAAGTCGCGGGCAGGGTGATGGCTTACCGTAACTCCGGTATGTTTATGGACATTTACGACACTACCGGCAAAATCCAAATCTTTTGCTCAAAGGAACATTTGCCCGAATTTGAACAAGATAAAATCGCGCTTATTGATATCGGCGACTATATCGGCGTAAAGGGCAAAGTAAAGCGCACCAAGCGCGGCGAGCTCACCGTTAACGCCGAGGAAGTGACCTTCCTTTGCAAGTCTTTACTGCCGCTTCCGGAAAAGTTCCACGGCCTTACGGACATTGAAATCCGCTATCGCCAAAGGTATCTTGACCTTATCACCAACCCCGAAAGCATGGAAACGCTGCGCAAGCGCTCAAAAATTGTAAGCAGCGTCCGCGCCACACTTGAGGAAAAGGGCATGCTGGAGATTGAAACTCCCGTTTTACACCCGATTTTGGGCGGCGCGAATGCCAAGCCTTTCATCACTCATCACAACGCGCTGAATCAGGACTTCTTCCTGCGCATAGCGACCGAGCTTTACTTAAAGAAACTGATTGTCGGCGGATTTGAAGGCGTGTTCGACCTCGGTAAAAACTTTAGAAACGAGGGTATTGATATAAAGCACAATCCCGAGTTTACCGCAGTGGAAGTTTATTGGGTTTATAAAGACTATTATGACATGATGGACCTTGCCGAGGAGATTATCCGCAACGCCTGCATGGCTGCCAACGGCACTTTGCAAATCAAATACGGGGACATTGACATTGATTTAAGCAAGCCCTTTGCTCGCAAGTCAATGATGGAGCTTGTGAAGGAATACACCGGACTTGATTTTGACAAATACAAAACCGCCGCCGAAGCCATGAAAGCCGTGAAAGATGCGGGCATAAACCTTGATACCGAACCCAAGACTTGGGGCGAAATCATGGTCGCCGTGTTTGAGGCAAAGGTGGAAGAGCACCTTATCCAGCCGATACATGTCATTGACCACCCGAAAGAAGTATCTCCGCTGACCAAAGAACACCGGAGCGATCCTCGTTTGGTCGAGCGTTTTGAAACATACATAAACACATGGGAAATGTGCAACGCCTATTCCGAGCTTTCCAATCCTTTGGATCAGCGCGCTCGCCTTGAAGCTCAAGCCGCCGCTCGCGAAGCCGGGGACGAGGAAGCTAACATGATGGACGAGGACTTTGTCTGCGCCCTTGAATACGGAATGCCGCCGACCGGCGGTCTTGGTGTCGGTATTGACAGGCTTACAATGATACTGACCAACTCGGCATCAATTCGTGATGTCATTGCTTTTCCAACCATGCGTAGAAAGGATTAGTAACATGAACTTGAATACTACCAAAAAGGACTTTAAAAAAGGTTTTGATAAAAAGTGGAAGGAGATTACTATGAAAATGCAACTTGATATCAATCCCGAGGACTTGCTTTCCTTTGACAAGATGATAGCAATGCCCGCAATCAAGGTTATGTATATCATCGGTTTGATATGTATTGCCGTATTCGGAATCACGCTTATTTTTGAAGGCTCGATTGTCGGTTTTTTCAGCGGCATTGCCACCGTCGTTGTCGGCGTTGTCATTTGGCGCATTACTTGCGAGTCGGCAATTTTGCTGTTTGGCATTTACGACCGCTTGGGCGACATTAAAGCGGCTTTAAAGGGCGACGAAACAAAGAAGCTTGCCACTTTCGCCGCGGCCCCCGCTCCGAAAGCGGTTAAAGAGCCGAAAGCCGCCAAGAAACCTGCTAAGAAAAAAGCCAAAAAAGCCAAAACCAAAAAGGCTTAAAAAAGCGCGCTCTTTATAGCTTTTATAAGGGGCAAAGCAGAGTTTTAACCTTAAAAAACAAGGGTTAACACCTTGAAGTGCTAACCCTTGTCTTGATGTCAAACCGCTTATTTTTTGTTATTATTTAAGATAAAATGTCCTTATCCATTTTGTCTTGCTTGTTTGTCGGGATTACCCCGAAAAAGCGACTCGACACTCCCCCTGTTACCAGCTTTAAGACTGGAAAGGCCGTCAAATCGGTAAAGCCCTTTGCCTCGGACTCACCGTAACTCGTATTGCTTTTGCTGCCGGCAGAGTTTGCCGCGCCGGTTTTAGTGCTCGTCCCGCACGAAAAAATCTTCACATCGCTAAAGACTTGCTTAAACTTTTCATTAGTTGTCATACTTTTTATTCCTTTTTATAAAAACAACAAATCATGGAGGCATCATAGCATGCCGAAAATGTTATGTCAACATCTTTGTCAACCTATTTTTAACAAAAAATAAAATAAAGCGAAAAGGCAAGAAACAAGGGGAAATCCTTAAACTGCTTGCTTTTTGCCGCAAAAGTGATTAAAAGAAATCCGGACTATGCTTTAAAAAGGATAAAAGATTTTGCAGGATAATAAAAAGAACAAAAAAGGCGATGGCTTTTGGGGTAATGTCCGCACCGTCGTCTATGCGCTGTTAATTGCGATTGCCATTCGCACGGTGGCTTACGAGCCTTTTTCCATTCCTTCGGGGTCTATGATACCCACGCTGGAAATAGGGGATTATTTGTTCGTAAGCAAATACTCATATGGTTACAGCCGCTATTCGCTTCCTTTCGGTCTGCCGCTTATTAAGGACAGGATTTTCTACACCGAGCCCGAGCGCGGCGATGTGGTGGTTTTCAAGCTTCCTTCGGATAATTCCACCGACTACATAAAAAGGATTATCGGCCTGCCCGGTGACAAGGTGCAAGTGAAAGAAGGTCGCCTTTACATCAACGGCAACATGCTGGAAAGGAAAGAGCTTCGCAAGGAAAGCAACATCTTCCCCGACGGCTCGCGCCGAATGGTGACCGTTTACGAAGAAACCCTTCCCGAGGGCAAAGTCCACTTGATACAGGAAATATCGGACAAGGAAGCCCCCGATAACACTCCCGTTTACACCGTCCCCGAGGATCACTTTTTCATGATGGGCGACAACCGCGACAACTCCATGGATAGCCGTTTTGCGAATGTCGGTGCCGTTCCCAAGATAAACCTAGAGGGCAAAGCGCTCAGGATTTTCTTTTCTTCCGACGGCTCGGGTTGGTGGAAGTTTTGGAATTGGTGGTCCGACATCAGATTTAGTCGCTTTTTCCAAAGCATAAATTGATATAAGATGCAAACAACAAGCCCCTAAAGGTAAGGAAACTTTAAAAAGAGGAAAGACAGATGCAGGAAGAATTAAGCGAGATGATAGCCAAGATAAACGCTGTCAAAGAAATTGAAAAGGCCGAGGCGCAGGAAGAGCGCAAGGTTGAAAACCGCTCGCGCGCTTATAACAGATTGCTTGATGTTTTGGGCTATGAATTCGCCGACGAGCAACTGCTTGCGAACGCGCTCACGCTTGCCTCGGGCAGCCACCGCGCTAAATATGAGCGGCTGGAGTTCCTAGGCGATCGCGTCCTCGGGTTGGTCGTCGCCGAGATGCTTTACAAGACTTTTCCCGACGAGAACGAAGGACAGCTCGCCCGTCGCCACGCTGCTATGGTAAAGGGCAAAACCTGCGCCCGCATGGCAAAGGAAATATACATTGATAAGTGCGTCGAAGTTCCTAAAAGCGAAGAAGCCAATATGGAAAAGCACCCCGACAAGTTTCTGGCGGACTTGTTTGAGGCGGTGCTCGGCGCGCTTTATCTGGACGGCGGCTATAGCGCGGCCAAAGCCTTTATTGAAAGGCAGTTTATGACCGTCATGCTGGACATGAAAGCGCCTCCCGTCGATTCGAAAACCAAGCTGCAAGAGTGGTTGCAGGCGCAAGGTATGCCTGCTCCCGTTTACACGGTCGTCCGCACCGAAGGACCTTCGCACGCTCCGATTTTCACCATTGAAATCAACATCGACGGCTATGAGAAGGCGCAAGGCACGGGTCCTTCCAAAAAGTTCGCCGAGGCGGAAGCCGCACTTAACTTCCTTATGGCGGTGGGTGTCGTAAAGTTCGGAGACTAGGAGATTAAAAGCAAAGATATGACCAAAGACGAAAAGACTTGCGGATTTGTAGCGGTTCTGGGCGCACCTAACGCCGGCAAATCCACGCTCGTCAACGCCTTGGTCGGAACAAAAGTTTCCATCGTCTCGCCCAAAGTCCAAACCACTCGCATGCGCGTGCGCGGCATAGCGATAAAAGATGAAGCGCAAATCATTTTGGTTGATACTCCGGGGATATTCAAACCCAAACGCCGCCTTGACCGAGCAATGGTTGCCGCCGCTTGGTCCGAGGCAGGCGATGCCGAAGTATCTTTGTTGG
>CACZRW010000079.1 GCA_902783675.1 uncultured Pseudomonadota bacterium
AATGCGCTACCAGGCTGCGCCACGCCCCGACTAGAGAGGGGAATATATAATCCGTCGCACCAAAAAGCAACCCCTTTTTTACAAAACTATATTGATGTTCGGCTGATTATGTGGTAGTCCGCCTAAATCAAGTCTAATTGCTTATCGCCTTTATTGATATCAATCCAATCGATACGCCCGTTCCACTCTGGCAGATTTCCGATAAGCCACATGCTGGAGAACCAATTATTCGCCTTTCCGCTCGGCACAATAAAACTGACACGATTTTCAATAATCAAGACTCCTGCGCCATATTTTTTGTAGAGCTTCCCGCGCGAAAGCGACGCCAGCGCATCAACGGGCAATAACAAAAAGAAAGGCTTGCCCAGCTCATAACTATGCGCCAGCCAAGAATCCTTTATGTTATAAGGAGGATTGGTAACCTGCACATCCCACTTTTCCGGTTGATAGGAAAAGAAATCCTGCCCGTCTTTAATATGCGACCCCACCACCTCGCGCCCTGCTTTGCGCAAAACGGAAGTAATCGCCGACCCGCCGAAATCGGAACTTTCCCACACCACACCTTTAGGAATAAAAGGAAGCAAAGGATAAACCGCCTCGGGCGGAGTAAACACCTCGACCGACTCTTTTACTTGCAAAAGATTCTTTTTCGGCTTCATCGGCATTGTCTTTCCCCTTTTTATCATATTAAAATTTGCGGCAAGTAAAGTTAGAATGTATCCGAAAATCTCTAAAAAGCAAGGGAGAAGACAATGATAGTATTTTTCGATGTTGACGACATAACTTACAATTACATGAAAGACAAAAATATATGCGAGGGAGGTATTTGCGCCTTTGAAAAGGGCATAGAAACCCTAAGCCCCGCCGATTATGAAAAGATAAAAGACGCGGATATTTTCTCCGTTTTCATACATTCAAAAATGACCGCCGATGTGCTTAAAAAGTTTCCCAAGCTAAAACTTATCACCACTCGTTCGACCGGTTTTAACCACATTGATTTGGATTATTGCAAAAAGCACGGCATCATCGTCGAAAATGTCCCCAGATATGGCGAGGCAACCGTCGCCGAGTTCGCACTGGGTTTATGCCTTAACCTCACCCGTAAAATCGGCGTTGCCTTTAGCGATTTAAAAAGAGGGATTTGCAACATTGATAAATATATGGGCAAGGACCTTTTTGAAAGCACTCTTGGCGTTATCGGCACCGGAGCCATAGGTCGCCACGCTGTCCAAATTGCCAAGGGCCTCGGTATGGAAGTAATCGCTTACGACCTTTTCCCAAATCAAGAATTGATAAACGGCGGGTTAGAGTATGTCTCCCTTGACGAACTTTATGCGCGCTCGGATTTTATAACGCTTCACTGCCCGCTTACCCCCGAAAATCATCACATGATTAACGCCGCAGCCTTTGCAAAAATGAAAGACGGCGTGATGATTATTAACACCGCTCGCGGTGAACTTATTGACAACGAAGCCCTCTATAAAGCCTTAAAGTCCGGCAAAGTCGCAGGCGCGGGGCTGGACGCTTTAGAGCAGGAAGGCGCGATTATGAGCAACGATATTTACATCTCGCATGTAAAGACCATTCCCCAAGAAGAAGTCATTACCTCGTTCATAAATATGAAACTTCTGCAGCTCCCCAATGTCATCATCACCCCTCACATCGGCTTCAATTCCATTGACGCCATCCGCCGCATTCTTGCCCAAACGGTCAAGAACATTGAGGAGTTCAAAAAGGGCAATATTATTAACGAGGTTCGCGCCCGCGATTAAACAAGAAAAGATTGACGGGCACGCCGTAACGACTGCCGGATACGGAAGGGACCGCATACCCTATCCTTGGCGCATCTCTACGGGGAAAAGTCGCCACATAGACGGTTTGCATGCCCATTTTTCTGCCGAAAGCAACATCGGTCTTTGGGTTATCTCCGACCATCAGAGCCTCTTTAGGATTGAAATCCGGCAACTTCTCTTTGAAAAGAGACAAAAACCACTTTGCCTCGGGCTTGCCGTAAACGGTTACGGGAGCATAAGAGCCAAAGAACTCTTGCGCATCGCGTATTTCCAGCAAAATATCACCTTGAATAATAGAGGGATTACCGTCTTTATCTATTCCCCCGACATCGGCAAAGCCTGCATATATAGGCTTTTTGGTGAGTGCAATAAAGTCACACAAAGAGGTAAAATCTTCCACTTTGGAAAAAGATTTACCATTTACTTGGGGAAAACCAATAAAAAAGTAATCAATACTTTCGCGTTTAAAAGTATTTACAAAATCACCATCGCTTTTCGCAGTAATAAATTGCTCTTTACTTGCGAAAATACTTTCATCTCTTATATTTCCCAAGACCAAAAACTTCTTATCCGCGAACCCGGGCTTTGCAAACTCGGCTTTAAGAATATCGCCCGAAGATAAAACTTCATGATAATGCACCCCGCGCTTAAGCCCCGCTTCTTTGGATAAAAAGGCGATATTTGCCGCTTCGGTATTGCCGCTGTTGGTAAGAATAACAACCTTTTTCCCCATCTTTACCAACTCGGACAAAGCTTTATCCGCGTTATTTATAGGTCTGCCATGATCAAGTAATGTCGCATCGCGGTCAAAAATAACCGTCTTTATTTCGGGATTTTCCTCAACTATATCTATAATATTATCTCTGAATAATACCATTTTTAGCCTCTTTTATTTGCTGTTTTTTTAAAGCACTAGCTCTTTGTATTTTGTGTCCAGTTTTAACACAAAAGCTAAAAACGGTCAACAAACAAAGGTGACTTATTTCTTACCTAAGCCTATTTGCTTGGCAAGTCCCGACCTTTTCTCGGCATAATTGGGCGCGACCATAGGATAATCGGCAGGAAGTCCCCACCGCTCACGGTATTGTTCCGGCGTAAGGCCATAGACATTTAGCAAATGGCGGCGAAGCATCTTGAACTTCTTTCCGTCCTCTAAACAAATAATGTAATCGGGAGTAACCGACTTCTTGATTGGCACTGCGGGCTCAATCATTTCCACTGTGTCCTCACTTGCTATGCTTGACAAAGAAGCATAGACACCCGCTATAACTTCCGAAAGCTTCTCGACTTCTACTTTGTTATTGCTGACATACGCAGAAACAATTTCCGAAGTTAAATCAAGTAAATCTATAGTATTAAAGGTTGCTTGTTCGTCCATTTTTCTTCCCCCTTACAAGTAATTCCAACAGCGTGACTCTATAATGCGCAAGAATTATTAGCAACAACAAAGTGAAAGCATAACCTTTTAGTCTTCATCAAGAAGCCCGGTTCTCCCGATTGCCACATCTTTGTTAACCCAAACGCATTCTATAAGCCCAAAGGCGAGCATATGCGTCATGAGCGCCGTCCCTCCATAGGAAACGAGAGGTAAAGGAATACCGACAACCGGCACAAGCCCCGTAACCATAGCGATATTGATAAACAGATAGAAAAATAAGTTAGAAGTGAGCCCTATGGCAACCAGTTTACCAAAATAACTTGTGCATCTTAAAGCTATCAAAAAGCCTATAAATATCAAAGCCATATATAGCAAAAGTAAAACCAACTCGCCCATCAAACCGAACTCCTCGGCAAGCACCGTAAAAATAAAATCCGTGTGCTTTTCGGGCAAGAAATTAAGCTGACTTTGCGTGCCTTGCAAAAATCCTTTGCCGGTAAGGCTTCCCGACCCGAGCGTGATATAGGATTGCAAAATATGATATCCTGCACCCAAAGGATCTTTTTCGGGATTAAGAAAAGTAAGCACTCTTTGCTTTTGATAGTCATGCAGGAAAAAGTGCCACAAAATCGGTAGCGCCGCCAATCCGATACCGATAACGGTAAAGAACTTCCATCGCTGCACCCCGACCACAAAGAAAATCACACCTGCGCTGATGGTAAGCATAACCGCCGTCCCCAAATCGGGTTGCTTTACAACCAACAAAACCGGCAACCCGACAATCACCAAAGGAGCAAACAAAGTCTTTATTTCTTCCACATCTTTCAAAGTCTTGCCGTGGAAATATCGCGCCAGCGCAAGCACCACTGCTATTTTCATAAGCTCGGACGGTTGAATCTGAATAAAGCCAAGGTTTATCCAGCGCTGCGCCCCCATACCGACAAACCCGAACAAATCCACGACCATAAGCAAAACAAGTATGGCAGCATATATGATATAGGCATACTTCATCCAAAACTTTAAATTAGTCATCGCCACCATAACAAGAATCGCGACGCCGACGACAAAGCGTAACATCTGCTTAATCGACCAAGGCTCAAAACTACCGCCTGCGACCGAATACAAAACCACAAATCCCACGCTCGCAATCAAGGAAACCAGCAAAAGATAAAGCCAATTTATCCGCAAAAATCTTTCCGTAAGCGAAAGGGCTCTTTCATGAAATTTCAAAGGCTTTGTGACGCTGAACTCACTCATCGGCTTTACCCTCCTTTGCCGCCATAACTTCCTCTTCCTCGTCTTTAGGCATATCCATCGTTAAAGCATATTCCAAAATATCTTTAGCAATAGGCGCCGCAACCGCAGCCCCGCCGCCGCCGTGCTCTACCAAAACGGCAATCGCATATTTAGGATTTTTAATCGGAGCATAGCCGACAAAAAGAGCGTGATTGCGCTCATGCCAAGGCACTTCACGCTGCGTAAACTCGGGACTTTCGCGCTCTTCTCTGGTGATTCTTTTCACCTGAGTCGTTCCCGTCTTTCCGCTCATGCCCCCCAATCCGTCCCACAACTTGGAAGCATAGGCGGTTCCGTAGTACTCGTTCACGGTCGCCCGCATTCCCTCTTTAACCAAATCAAGATAATGCTTGTTAATATCAATATCTTTAGGCAAAGGACGATAAGGATTTTTGACTAAATGAGGCTCGACAAACTTACCGCCGTTAGCG
>CACZRW010000080.1 GCA_902783675.1 uncultured Pseudomonadota bacterium
CGCGATTATAACTTTGGCCTTCCTTACCTATTGGTTTCTTATAATAGTTCCGAAGCGCACTTTAAGATTCAAAAAAGTAGTTCTGCCCGCACCATCGCAAAAGATGACGCTTTTGCAGTTTATCCTTGGTGCGGCGGATATGCTGCTGGTTGCGCTGGTTTGCTATATGGTTATGCGCTCAAGCTTGAACCTTTCATTTTTGCACTTCCTTAGCCTGTTTATGATTGCCCAATTCATAGGGCTTTCTACCCAAGTTCCCGGTGGTATAGGCGTATTTGAAGCGCTGTTTTTAGGGCTTTTGCCCGAGCATGTTGAAGATCAAAGCGGTATCCTCGCCTCGCTTATTGTATTTCGGATTTTATACTATTTCATCCCGCTGGCGGTTGCCGGAGTATGTATGCTTATGTATCACATTCGCCCCGTCCGCCAAGCTATTTTCGGCAAAGACAATCCCGCCCACGATGCCGAAGGTCACGAAGTTTTATAGACAAGCAGAGCGGATTAAAGCACCAGTATCTTTCGTATATCATCAGGGGCAAGTCCTTCTTGCCTAAACTTATAAAGAGCAAAGGCGTCAGCTCGTTTTGCCAGCCTTTTTCCTTTTTCATCTAATATGAGTTTATGATGATGATATAGCGGAGTTTCAAGCCCGAGCAGAGCCTGTAACAATACTTGTATATCCGTTGCGGCAAGTAAATCTTCACCTCTTGTAACCAAGGTTATACCTTGCCTTGCATCATCAATTACCGAAGCGAGGTAATACGAGGCGGGGCAGTCCTTTCGCCCCAAAATCACATCGCCGAAGCGCGAGGGATTGGCCTTGATTTTGCCGAACCTGACATCGTCAAAATATAAATCACGCCCGATAAGAGCTATCGC
This sequence comes from uncultured Pseudomonadota bacterium, assembly GCA_902783675.1. GTDB lineage: Bacteria > Pseudomonadota > Alphaproteobacteria > CACZRW01 > CACZRW01 > CACZRW01. The sequence goes on from CACZRW010000080.1 coordinate 880, forward strand.
CTTGCCTACATCAAGCCGCAAAGAATAATCTCGCGTATCATCTTTAAGTCCAAGATTGCGACACTTGCCGGAGTAAATGACGGTTTCACCTTCGTGTGGAGCTCCGCCTATGCGCGCGGCTTCCTCTTTTATCTGCTTGCGAGTGCAGTAACAGCGATATATAAGCCCCATATCGTCAAGTTTCTTAAGAGCCTTCTGATAGTCTTCTATATGCTCGGATTGAATAAGTACCTCGGCGGGATCCCACTTTATCCTCAGCCATGCCAAATCCTCATATATAGCGTCAAGGTATTCCGCCCGACATCTTGCTCTGTCAATATCCTCAATCCTGAGCACAAACTTTTCTCCCGCTTCATAAGCGAACAAAGCCGCGTAGGCGTGCCCAAGGTGTAAGTATCCCGTAGGGGAGGGTGCAAATCTGGTTACAATCATATCACATACTTAATTAAGACAAATCCGCCCAAAAGCAACACAAAGAACAATATCGACAACCAGCCGAGATTCTTTACAACGAAGTCCTCCATCTTCTTCCCGTATTTCCAAAGCAAGGCGGCGATAAGGAAAAACCTGAACCCTCTGGCCAGAATGGAAGCTATGCTGAAAGTCCAAATGTCAAGTCCGGAAACTCCGCTGGCAATAGTGATTACCTTATAGGGGAAAGGCGTAATTCCGGCACCGAATACAATCCAAGCCCCCCAATCATTGTAATACTGCCTGAACTCATCAAACTTTGCGACATAGCCGTAAAACTCCAGAATGGGTAAAGCAAGCACATCATAAAGGAACATTCCGATTGCATACCCGAACCAACCTCCCATTACGCTGGCAATGGTGCAAACTCCGGCAATAAGCCAAGCCCTTTGCCGCGCCGCTAAAATCATGGGAATAAGCAAAATGTCGGGAGGAATAGGGAAGAACGAGCTTTCAACAAAGGAAATAACCGCCAGGACATACAAAGCATATTTACTGCGCGATGCCCTCATAGCCCAGTCATACATGTAATTCATAAAACCGGTCCATTTGCTGTATAAGAATGCCATAATTCCCCTTTGCCCTAGGCTATAATATCAGGCAACAGCGAATCTTCAAGCCGCCTTATCCTGCTTTCAACATCGGTCTTTTGCTTTTTTGCGCGCTGTATTTGCAACCCCTCCAAAGGGGGAAGCGACTCTATCAAGGCGTCGAGCTCGTTTTTCTCTGCCCGCAGTGCATCAATCTGCTTATAAATGTCTTTGTTGTCACTTATCACGCGCTTAAACCTTTTTTAATCCTTATGCTATATAAGCAAAGCAATATAATTCATATATATAAAGAAAATGTTAAAGCAAAGAAGGACTTATACCATGGCAACAACGAAGATAAAAAGAATAGGAGTGCTCACCAGTGGCGGCGATTGCGCCGGATTAAATGCAGTTATCAGGGCGGTTACTTATCGGGCAATTATGAAGTATGGCTGGGAGGTCTATGGGATTATTGATGGCACCGAAGGCTTGGCTCTTCGCCCCTTGCGATGGAAAAAACTGGGCATCAGTGACTTTTTCGCACCGTTTGCCAGACTCGGCGGAACCATGCTGGGCACCATTAACCGCGGCGACCCCTTCGCCTGGCAAATGCCGGACGGCACTGTAAAGAACCTCACCAAAGACTTTAAAGACGGTGTAAAGGAACTTGAACTTGACGCCCTTGTTGTCATAGGTGGTGACGGTTCTATGCGTATAGTTGGAAAGCTCTGCAAAGAGGCGGGAGTGCCCATGGTAGGTATTCCCAAAACCATCGATAAAGATACTCCTCTGACCGAGCATTCTGTAGGCTTTTCTACCGCTTTGGACATTTGTGTTGAGGCACTGGACAGGCTTCAAACTACTGCCGCCAGCCACCACCGCGTGATGATATTGGAAGTAATGGGTAGAGATGCCGGACACCTTGCCCTTCATTCTGCCATCGCCGGCGGCGCGGAAATCTGCCTTATCCCTGAAATACCTTACACATTCCAAGGCATAATGGATAAATTGGAGGAAAGAAGGCTCCAAGGCGCAGGTTATACTCTCATTGTTGTCGCCGAAGGTGTAAAAACGCTGGAAGGGAAAAATGCTTCTGTCAGTAGTAAAGCCGGGGAAAATATTCGCTATGGCGGCATAGGTCATTACCTTAGCAATATGATAAACGAAAAAGACGATTTTAACTCTCGCTTCACCGTTCTTGGACATGTTCAAAGGGGAGGTATTCCTTCATCTTGGGACAGAATAACCGCGACAGGCTTCGGCGTTCATGCAGTTGATTTGGTGGCAGAAGGCAAATCCGAGCGCATGGTCGCTTGGATAGGCGGTAAAGTAACCGATGTATCCATGGAAGATGTTGCCAAAGTCGGCACTGCCAAGGTTAATACCCAAGGCGAAATGCTTTCCATAGCCTTGAAAATGGGTATGTATGTAGGCGAGATATAAAGCCTCCCGCAAAAATCCCGATGTATAACCCCTTGCACAAGGGCCAGTCAGGGAAACCCGATTGTTATTTTTGGAAGATGCTTATCTTGATAGATGTTGCTCAACAATATCACTGGCAACTAAACTTCCTAAGAGTAATGCCGTAATTCCTAAAGCTGTGGCTACTCCAAGCTCTCCTTGAGTGCCGCACACCAACGCGCCGGTAGTCACCGCTAATGTCGCTATTGCGCCAACCGCAGTGTGATACGCCTTGGTTGCCGAAGGTATTACTGCTTCAGCTACTTTACTTATTGCTCCGGACATTTTCTTTCTCCTGTCTTGTTAAACAAATATATAGACACAATAACATAAAAAATACAATTTTTCAAGTCTTACTTTAAAAAGGAAAATAATAGTTGACTGTAAACACGAACCAAGATAGAACAGTAGAGAACATTAACAGATTATAGGGAGCTGGCCATGTTAACAAAAAGACAATATGACTTACTTATGCTGATTGATGAAAACCTGAAAACCTTGGGGATTCCCCCTTCTTTTGACGAGATGAAAGAGGCTCTCGGTTTAAAATCAAAGTCAGGTGTTCACCGTTTAATCTCCAGCCTTGAAGAGCGCGGATTTATCCGTCGCCTTCCGCATAAGGCCCGCGCTATTGATGTGATTCGTATTCCTGATAATATTGAAGACACTCGTGCTTCCTCAAAGGAAATGCCGATAATGACCCCTGTAAATCATATTGATAACGCATTTGATAAGATACCTTTGTATGGGAAAATCGCCGCCGGCACTCCGATTGAGGCGCTGCGTGATGACAACGAGTTTGTTGCTGTTCCTCCCTCAATGCTTGGACTTGGGGAACATTATGCTTTGCAAGTGGAAGGGGATTCCATGATTGAAGCAGGGATTTTGGATGGTGACACGGTCATTATTCAAAAAACGAACACCTCCGAAAACGGCGCCATTGTCGTTGCTTTGGTTGATGGATTTGAAGTTACGCTTAAAAAATTGTTTTGCCGTAAGGGTAGGGTAGAGCTTGAACCGGCAAATCACAATTACGAAACTCGTGTCCTTACTCCGGACAGGGTCTCGGTCCAAGGGCGGCTCGTCGGGTTAATGCGCAATTATTAGAGTAATCCTTTTTAATGATATTTTTGTGGTTGCGAATCGCTCGCACCGCAAGATGTAGTTAGTTTTCTATGAATGAATCGGTCAAAAGGTCCAAAAAATCCAAAAATTAACTATACTTTAATGAAAAAACTTTTAGACTTATAAAAGCTGATTACGGACCAGAGCTTCGCTTTTTGAAGGCTACACTGCGAAAGGAGCACCTGAGAGATATTTAAAAAAGCATTGTCAACACTATTGACAGAAAAGATTTTGGGCTTTAGTATGCCCCTATAAAAGAACGAGGTTTTCTATAACAGAATTATGGAGGATAAGATGGCTACCAATTCAATGGATTTTACAAACGGTCTCCAAAGACCTTCCGGCAGTAAAGCAAAATCGGCTAACTATACCTGCAATCTTGCACATCCTTATGCATTACAGGCTATCAATGTTGCTATGGGCAGCAAATACGAAAACGCGGAAAATCTTTACGATGCGGTTTCCGGAGTGAATCCCAAAGAATTCGGAAAATCCTTTAGCTGTGGCGCTTCTGCACATAAAGAAGCAACTCAGACTCAGACCATCAATCCGGTTCTCACGCAAAAGATTGCAAATAACTTAGCAAAAGCCTAAATCTTCCTCTATCTGCAAAAAAGTAAGGCTCTTATTCAAGAGCCTTTTTCTTTTTCTCTTTGTATTAAGGTAAAAAACCTAATTTTTGCGCCATTAAAACTATTTGTGTCCGATTATCAACATCCATAACACGCATAAGATTATTTACATGCAGTTTAACTGTTGCCTCGGAAATACTTAGCTCCGAAGCAATCTCTTTGTTTGATAAACCTCTGCCAAGACATATAAGAACTTGCCGTTGCCTAGGGGTCAGGTGCTTGCCTTCGGGAAGGGCAAAATCAGACGAAGCCGCAGTATCCTCTTCTAGCGCATATTGCCGAATTAGCTCAGGCGGAAAATAAGCAAATCCGCGTACCAGTAACTCAAGTATTATCTTTAGAACATTACCGTCATACTTTTTCAAAATATAAGAATAAACTCCCGAATCGAATAGGAAGCTAAAGATTTTCACGCTTTCCTTGTTAGTAACAATTACCAGCCTTGCATCACCTATCTTAGAAATAATACGCTTCATATAATAGCGCCATTCTTTACCCAGAAAGTCTAAGTCAATAAACACAAGATCAAAATCTTTAACATTGTTAAGCATCAGAAACATGTTTTCGATAGTAGAGCTAATTACAACTTGTGCATTAGGTTTATAAACATCGGCTATATCATTTACCTTAGAAAACAAGCAGTTATCTGTTCCTGCAACCAAAAATCGCATTTTCATTTCCCTCCTATATAAAGTATAATATATAAAACTTGTATATTACATTCGCGATGTGTTCAATTATTATACGGTAAAAAGTATGTTTGCAATACTTTTTTTGGAAAAAAATGAAACTTTTTATTTATGTTACTGTTCCCAAAATATAAATGTTGTCAAAACAGATTGATGAAACTATATTACCATAACTGTTGTTAACGTTTTTAAAAAGGTAAAAAAATGACAAATAAAACCCTGACAAAGGCAGATATTGCGGCTTCCGTAAGCAGTGATTTAGGATTTTCCGTTGCGGAATCTTTAAAGTTGGTCGCCGATGTATTTTCGGAAATTGGCAAAAGTTTGGAAAAGGGCGATAGCGTAAAGATATCTTCCTTCGGAACTTTTAGCGTCAAGAATAAAAAGGAAAGAATCGGACGCAACCC
>CACZRW010000081.1 GCA_902783675.1 uncultured Pseudomonadota bacterium
CCCCTTGCGTGGAATACGGCGGCGACTGCTACGCAAGAGCAAAAGTCCGCTATCGCGAGATGCTGCAATCCATAGACATTGTCCGCGAAGCCATGGAAAAGATGCCCAAATCCGGCGAGCTTGCCGCAAAGGTCGCGGGCTTTCCCAAAGGCGAAGTCATCACAAGGGTTGAACAGCCACGCGGCGAGTGCGTCTATTACATTCGCTCGGACGGCACAAAGTTCCTTAACCGCTGCCGCATTCGCACGCCCAGCTTTGCCAACATTCCCGCCGTCACCAGCATATTAAAAGGCGCAAGGCTTGCCGATGTGCCGGTGATTATCCTTTCCATGGACCCCTGCATAAGTTGCACGGAAAGGTAGAAAAGGAAAGGAGAGCCCCCTAGAATGAAAATGCTGAAAACCATACTTAAGAACCTCGCCTCGCGCAAGGCCACCCGCCTTTACCCTAAACAAAAGCGCGAGCCCTTTGCGAATGTCCGCGGCGAGCTGGTAAACGACATTGACCGCTGCATTTTCTGCTCGGCGTGCGCGCTTAAATGCCCCGCCAAGTGCATAAAGGTTGACAGGGAAAAACGCACATGGGAAAATGACCCAAGTATTTGTATTTATTGCGGTATTTGCTCTGCAGTCTGCCCGACGAAGTGCCTTTACCAGAAGCCCGAGTATCGCGCCCCGAGCGCCGCCAAGGAATATATAAAGCTAAAAGGCGCTCCCAAGAAATCTTAAATCCCCGTTAACTTTATAGGGCTATTATTCCGACACAAAATATACTTTAAAGGAGTTTAACATGGCAAAGACCACCAAGACCAACCCAAAGCAATTCAAGATGTGCGACGGTAACGAAGCGACCGCCTCGGTTGCTTATCGTATGAACGAAATTGCGGTGATTTACCCGATAACGCCTTCGTCCACCATGGGCGAGCTTGCGGACGATTGGGCGGCAAAGGGGCAAAAGAACATCTTCGGCGAAGTGCCTTTTATCTATGAAATGCAATCGGAAGCAGGCGCAATCGGCGCTGTCCACGGCGCTTTGCAAGCGGGCGCTTTCGCCACGACCTTTACCGCGTCCCAAGGTCTTTTGCTTATGATACCGAACATGTTCAAGATAGCGGGCGAGCTTTCGTCCTTTGTCATGCATGTCGCCGCGCGCTCGGTAGCCACGCACGCGCTTTCCATCTTTGGCGACCACTCCGATGTCATGGCTTGCCGCCAGACGGGCTTTGCCATGCTTTGCTCGAACAGCGTAGAGGAGGCGCAGGATATGGCCGCCATTGCGCAAATGTCCACCATCAAGGCAAAGGTGCCTTTCCTGCACTTCTTTGACGGCTTTAGAACTTCCCACGAAATCAACAAAATCAATTACTTAACCGACGAGGAGTTACAAGCTCTGGTAAAAGGTCTGCCTCTTGACACCAACTTAAAAAGGGCGCTTACGCCGGACAATCCCGTTATTCGCGGCACGGCGCAGAACCCCGATGTTTTCTTCCAGATTCGTGAGGCGGGAAATAAGTTCTACACCGCCACGCCTGCCATCGTAAAGGAAATGATGAAGAAGTTTGCCGCCGTTACGGGGCGCAAATACGACCTTGTGGAATACGAAGGACCAAAGGACGCCGAGCACATTATCGTGCTCATGGGCTCGGGCGCGGAAACTGCCACGACCACCGCCGCCTATCTTAACAAAAACGCTAAGGGTTCCAAGTCCAAGGTCGGAGTGGTGAAAATCCGCCTTTTCCGCCCGTTCCCGACTGCCGAGTTCATAAAGGTATTGCCAAAAACGCTAAAGACCATATCGGTTTTGGAAAAGACCAAAGAGCAGGGCGCCATCGGCGAGCCTTTATTCCTTGATGTTCTTGCGGCGTTTAACGAAACCGGCGCAAAGCAGCCCAAGATATTCGCGGGCCGCTACGGCTTATCGTCAAAGGACTTCACCCCCGCCATGGTCAAGGCGGTCTTTGACAACGCCATGGCAAAAGCGCCGAAAAAGCACTTTACCGTAGGCATTGATGACGATGTAACCAACCTTTCCCTTGCCTTTGACCCTTCCTTTGATATCGAGCCGGACAATGTCAGCCGCTCGGTTTTCTTTGGTCTCGGCTCGGACGGCACGGTCGGCGCAAACAAAAACTCCATAAAAATCATTGCCGACGACGGCGGCTTCTACGGTCAAGCCTACTTTGTTTACGACTCGAAAAAGTCGGGCGCCATGACCACCTCGCACCTGCGCTTCAGCAAATCTCACCCGATAAAAGCCCCTTATCTCATAGGCAAGGCGGGCTTTGTCGCCTGCCACCACTTCCCGTTTTTGGAAAAGGTGGACATGCTCGCGCTTGCGAGCGACGGCGCGACCTTCCTTATAAATGCGCCTTTTGCCAAGGATAAGGTATGGGACAATCTTCCCAAAGAAGTCCAAGAGGAGATTATCAAAAAGCACATTAACCTTTACGCCATCGACGCGATAGAGGTCGCCGAAAAGACGGGCATGGGGCGGCGCATCAACACCATTATGCAGGTGTGCTACTTTGCCATTTCCGGCGTTTTGCCCAAGGACGAAGCCATTGCCGAGATAAAGAAGTCCATTGAAAAGACCTATGGCAAGAAAGGAAAGGAAGTCGTCGCCAGCAATATCCTCGCAGTTGACGAGGCGCTTAAGCACCTTCACAAAATCCCCGTTCCCGCCAAAGTCACGCAAAAGCGCGCCACTCCCGCGACCGTCAGCAAATCCGCACCCTCGCTGGTAAAGAATGTCACGGCAAGGATTATTGAGGGTAAAGGCGACGCTCTGCCCGTAAGCGCCTTTGCCTTTGCCGCGGACGGCACTTGGCCGACCGGCACCGCCGCTTATGAAAAGCGCCGCTTGGCAGTGAATATCCCCGTATGGGACCCCGCCACCTGTATCCAGTGCGGTAAATGCGCCATGGTTTGCCCTCATGCGGCGATAAGGTTAAAAGCCTTTGATAACAAAGAGTTAAAAGGCGCACCTAAGTCCTTCCGCTCTGCTCCCTATAAAGGCGCCGAGTTTAAGGACAGCAGCTTTGTCGTCCAAGTCGCGCCCGAGGATTGCACGGGTTGCACTCTTTGCACCACCGTTTGCCCTGCCAAGAATAAGGAAAACCCCGCGCTCAAGGCCATAAATATGGAGCCCTTATCAAAGCACCTTGAAAGCGAGATTAAGAACTTTGACTTTTTCCTTTCCCTTCCCGAAGTTGACAGGACGAAGCTCAACCTTAACCTGCCGAAGTTCTGCCAAATGCTGCAACCGTTGTTTGAGTTTTCGGGTGCTTGCGCGGGCTGCGGCGAGACCCCTTATATCAAGCTTATGACCCAGCTTTTCGGCGACAGAGCGATTATAGCGAACGCCACGGGCTGCACCTCTATTTACAGCGGCAACCTGCCCACTACGCCTTATACCAAGAACAAGGAGGGCAGGGGTCCTGCGTGGAGCAATTCGCTTTTTGAAGACCCCGCCGAGTTCGGCTTAGGTATGCACTTTGCGGTAATGTTCAAGAAGGCTCAGGCGGAAAACCTTTTACAGCAAATGGAAAAGGACATCGGCAAGCCTTTGGTAAAGGCGCTTCTTACCGCTCCGCAAACGACAGACATCGAGATTGAAACTCAAAGGGCTAATGTCGCTAAACTAAAGGCAAAGCTAAAGACCTTAAAAAGCCGCGAGGCAAAGGATTTAGCCGAACTTGCCGACTACCTTGTCACCAAAAGCGTGTGGATTTTCGGCGGCGACGGGTGGGCTTACGATATCGGCTACGGCGGCCTTGACCACATCTTGCATTCGGGCATGAATGTTAATGTGCTGGTGCTTGACACCAATGTTTACTCAAACACCGGCGGCCAGCAATCCAAAGCCACCCCTCTTGGCGCTTCGGCGAAATTCGCGGCAAAGGGCAAGTCCTTACCTAAAAAGGACCTTGGCTTTATCGCCATGTCCTCGGGCAGGGCTTATGTCGCTTCGGTTGCTTTGGGCGCAAAAGACACCCAGACGATAGCGGCGTTTAGAGAAGCGGAATCCTTTGACGGTCCTTCCATAATCATTGCAAATTGCCACTGCATAGCTCACGGCTACGACTTGGCGGAAGGGCTTGCCCACCAAAAGCTTGCGGTAGAAACGGGCTTATGGCCGCTTTACCGCTTTGACCCCAGAAGGATTGCCGAGGGTCTGCCTCCCTTACAGCTTGACTATGCGGCGCCTTCCAAGCCCGTATCCGAGTTTATGGCGACGGAAAACCGCTTTAAGATAGTGCAAAAGCTAAATCCCGAGCGCTATAACGAGCTGGTAGCCGAGGCGCAAAAGGAAGTAGAGGCAAGAAGGGCGCTATACGAGAAAATGGCCGCCGCCCCTGTTGCTGATGGTAAAAGTGAAGAAGTAAAGGCAAATTAAGGCTTAAGGAACTCTGCGGCGTGCGGGCTTTCTTTTCCAAAAGCGCAGCACGGCAAGCCCGCACAGCGACGATGCTACCGCCGACATGATAATCCCGACCTTTGCCATATCAAGTAGCGCCGGCGAGGTAAAGGCAAGCTTGCTGACGAACAGACTCATGGTAAAGCCGATACCGGATAAGAGCGCCACGCCGTAGATATGGGGCTTTTTGACCGTCTTTGGAAACTTGCACCAGCCAAGCCTCATAAGCACCAAGGTCGCTCCGAATATGCCTATCTGCTTGCCGAAGAACAGCCCCAGCGCCACACCCAAAGCCACGGGAGAAGTAAAGTCGGCGGGCACAAGCCCTCTGAAATCCACTCCCGCTTCGGAAAAGGCGAACAGGGGCAGTATCAAAAAGTTAACCCACGGCTTGAACAGCCTTATATTCTCGTTTATGGGATAGACGGTCTTGTGATCGCTAAGCACGCACTTATAGGGAATTAACAAACCCGTCACCACGCCCGCGATGCTGGTGCTGATACCGCCGGCATAAAAGCACCACAACAGCGCCGCGCCAAATATCCCGTAAAAGAAAAAGCTGGAAACTTGCAGGCGGTTAAGAATAATCATGAGCATAATGACGATTCCGCCCACTCCCAAAGGCGCAAGCATAAGCTCCGAGCCATAGAATAAGGCGATAATGATAATCGCACCCAAATCATCAAACACCGCAATAGCCAAAAGGAACACCTTTACCGCGGGATTCAAGCCTTTTCCCGCCAGCGCCAGAATGCACAAGGCAAAGGCGACATCGGTTGCGCAAGGTATCGCCCACCCGTGCAAAGCCATATCGTCGGCAAAGTTAAAAGCAAGATAAATGAGCGCGGGCAGTAATATCCCGAAAAAGGCGGCAATAAGCGGCGACACCACTTGCGACGGCTCGGACAAAAAGCCCGCCACCATTTCCTTTTTTAGCTCCATGCCCACATTAAAGAAGAAAAAGACCATCAATACTTCTTTGACGAACTCGGCAAACGGCAGGGCAAAGGCATAATTCCCCCACGAAAACGCCACCGAACTTCCGATAAAGTTAAGATACAGCTCGCTGAAAGGCGAATTCGCCGCGACAACGGCAAACAGGGCGAACAGTATCATTACGACTCCGGCAGAGGATTCGCTTCTGAAGAAGATGCTGGTGCTTCTTGATAAATAACTGACGAAATGAGGCCTTATCATCACCGCTTCCTTGCTTTTAACTTAAAATACGAACAAGCAAGGATACTATATGCCTATTTTTAAAAAAGCAATAAGTCTATGGATTAGGGCTTAAAAGCTAGAGGATAGGGCTTAAAGGCTTCGGGTATTAACCCCATATATTCCCGCCGCTATGCCGGCAGCAAACATTGCTCCGCCCACAATGAAGGCCCCGCCGCCGGGAATGAAATTAAGCGCCCCTGCGACCAATCCCATACCAGCCGCAGCTATGGGCATTCTGATATGCCCCGGACCTTGCCCGCCAATGAAAGCTCCCATAGAGTAGGCACCCACGGCAAAACCGAACGCTAAAAGAGGAGCGGAAATCGTCGGCACAAAAGCCGCAAGCACCGCACCTGCCGCCGCCGCCACACCGCAAGCCGCTACGCACGCACCCACTTTGGAAATAAGCTCACCGGAGCAGATAGAGTCTATAAACTGCTCTCTTGAAAGGCGTTTGTCCTTGGCGATTTCATATTCTACTTTTCCTGCCAAGAAGACGGTATCCTCCTGATTGAAGCTTCTGCCGCGCGGCTGTGGCGCAACGGAAGCCCCCGCTCCCGCCGCTTGAGCAACACCATACCTGCTGCTAAGCCCGTTAAGCTTTGCATTAGCCTCGTTCAGCCTCATTTCCGCCACAAAATTATTAATCTTTTCAAACATTTTCCATCCCTAAAGTATCGGTTGAAACACAATTAAAAGCCAAGATAGCATACTTTTATGTAAAGCGCAAGTCCTTTTCGGTCATTTATTTGTCCACCAATAAACAAGCAAATAAAAGTTGATTTTCTTTGAACTAAAGCCTAGCTTTTTAGGACGCTTGATTGTTAGTATATAAATATTAGTCTTTACATCTTGTTAAGAGGGAAAAATGCAAAAAACCGATGAACCGCAACCCATGACAC
>CACZRW010000082.1 GCA_902783675.1 uncultured Pseudomonadota bacterium
GAAGAATTCGAATCCTCAGCCTTCTGATCCGTAGTCAGATGCTCTATCCAATTGAGCTACGGGCGCATCAGGGGTAAGATAAATACCCCATTTTATAAAAAAAGCAAGCATTTTTTGAATAAAACATTTTCCGCCCTTTTCATTCCTCATTCCTCATTCCTTATTCCTCATTGGGCGAAGTCTTAAACCTTAACCCTTAACCTAGGGACGAAGTCCCTTGATTGCCCTTTCGGTTTTTTTGTGCTACACTCGCCGAGCAATTTTAGGAAGCGAAAGGGGGGAGTGCTTTTGATTTTTAATAACCGCGTAAAAAGTGCCGAGGACTTGGCAAAACAAATGCTTTTAACCTCTACCGTCGGGGATAGGCCCGCTGTTTTTCCCGCCGCCAAACGCACCGCCGAGGAAGTCTCCAGGCTCTCGTCGTCTGCGTATAAGAAGGACGCCTACATCGCCGCTTTGCTGCATAAAACCGGCAAAGACGAATGCCTCGCCGCCGGCAAAAAGCCCTTGCCTTTGGGGTATATTGAAAAGTTCTTCGGGCAAAAAGTGGAAAGCATTGTAAAAGAGTTGCAAACCCTTCCCACCGATCGCGATGACTTGCCTTTATGGGCGAAAACTTTAAGTCTTGAAGCACAAGAGATTCTTATGGCCGAAGACCTTGCCGCCATGAAAGAGGGCGCCGCCGTGCGCCTTGTCGTCATTGACGCATTGAAAGACGCCAATCCCAAAATGTATGCCGAGGCGTTAAGGCTAAGCCAAAAGCAACCTTCGCCCCCGCGCCGTTTTTCCCTTATCAAAGATTTCTTTGCGAAAAAAGGGTAAAGCGGGATAAACGAGCCAAAAGGACCGCTGCGAAAAAAGAATAAAAAGGCGGGGACTGCCGTGAAGAGCAATCCCCGTAACTTTTGCCTTTTCCAAAAGCGATATAACTTAACGCTTTGAGAATTGGAAGCTTCTTCTTGCTTTGCGCTTACCGTATTTCTTGCGCTCTACGACACGAGAATCGCGAGTAAGGAAACCGGCCTTTTTCAATGTAGCATGCAAGTCAGGCTCAAACAAATCAAGGCACTTGCTTATGCCGTGACGAAGCGCACCGGCTTGACCCGAAAGACCGCCGCCCGTAACCGTGCAAACGACATCAAACTCACCCACGCGATTGGTAACCACAAAAGGTTGGTTGATGATCATGCGCAAGACAGGACGCGGGAAGTACTTTTCAATGTCCTTGCCGTTCACATTGATAGAACCCTTACCGGCCTTTATCCACACGCGAGCAACGGCATCTTTGCGCTTTCCGGTGGCGTAAGAGCGACCGAACTTGTCCTTTTTAGGCTCGCGCTTGGCAGCGGCTTCCGCCTCAATCTTAACGGCGACTTCGGAAGCTTTTTCCAAAGCGACTTCGGCTTTTTCGGCCTTTGCCTTCTTTTCTACGGCCTTTTTAATATCCTTTAAGTCTTTAATTTCTTCGGTTTTTTCCGCTTTTTCTTTTTTCTCAGCCATTTTTAGCTCCTTTTATTCTTTGAGTTCATAGAGGCAATATCCAAAGTTTCCGGAGCTTGCGCTGTATGAGGGTGCGAAGGGCCGGCATAAACATGAAGCTTTGTCATCTGCTCACGCCCCATTTTGTTGCGGGAAATCATACGCTCAACCGCTTTGATGATAACGCGTTCGGGGTGCTCTTCAAGCTGTTTGCCCGCGGTAATGCCCTTAATTCCGCCGGGGAAACCGGTGTGGTGGTAATAGACCTTGTCCGCAAGCTTGTTGCCCGTCAAAGCAACCTTTTCGGCATTGATAACGATTACATTGTCGCCACAATCTACATGAGGAGTAAAAGTGGTTTTATGCTTGCCGCGCAGTATCTTTGCGATCTGACTGGCAAGACGGCCGAGCACCAAGTCCGTAGCATCGATAAGATACCACTTTCTGACGACTTCGGTCGGCTTTATGGAAATAGTTTCTTTCATTTGTTTTTACCTTTTATAAAAAATCAAGGCGCACAAAATCGCACAACTTCCCCTTTAAGTCAAGCACAAAATAAAGATTTCTTGCAGTGGTATTATAATACCGCGCCTGTAAATGGCGAAAACAAAAGACTTTGCCGACTTGCACCTTAACCTGCCTGTCCGTCCATTTCGCGCAAGGCGGCTATGCGCTTGGCAATCGGAGGGTGTGTAGCGTAAAGTCCCGAGGCCCATTCAAACAGCCGCATTCGTCCCTTGCCAAGCGGGTCTGCGATGCACAAAGCCCCGACGGTCGGCATTTTGTCCAGCACTTCAACTCTTGCATCCTCGGATATTTTTTGCAGAGCATTTGCCAGTGCCCCGGGGTTACGAGTAATTAAGGCCGCCGTAGTGTCTGCCGCATACTCGCGCGTTCTTGACAATGCAAACCGCAGAATCGGCGCGACCAACAGGCTGAATATCATAAGCGCCAAGGCAATCACCAACAGCACTATCATAAATCCGCCCGAGTTTTTATCCCTTCGTCCTTGTGAGCAGGAAAAGGAATTAAGCGAGCGGAACATAACATCGGTTAAGAAGGACATCGCCCCGATTCCTATAATGATGAGCAGCATCAGCCGAATATCGCGATTGCCGATATGCCCCATTTCATGAGCGATAACGGCTTCCAGCTCTTGGCGGTTAAGCTTTGCAAGTATCCCCGTGGTAAGGGTAATACTGGCGTTTTCGGGATTCCTTCCCGTGGCAAAGGCGTTTAGCGAATCATCTTTTATGATATAGAGCTTGGGACAAGGAAGCCCTGCCGCTATCGCCACATTCTCGACCAAACGGTAAACTTCGGGATTGTCGGGCTTAGAAACCGCCGCCGCTTCGGACGCATGCAAAATCATCTTGTCTCCGGCAAGATAGGCAATAAGCATCCACAGCGAAGTAAAGCAAAATATCGGTGCGACCGCCATCAAGGTTATTCCCATTGACGCCAC
>CACZRW010000083.1 GCA_902783675.1 uncultured Pseudomonadota bacterium
CCTTATCGGCTCCGACCAGCTTGGCGAAGCCCGCGTCAATCCCTTCCGTTCTTTCGGTTTCATATCGCATAACCAACACAAGATTGCCAAAAGTCGGAGCTTCTTCTTGAATCCCCCCGCTGTCGGTTAAAATCAACTTGGTGTTTTGCATCAAGCATACCAAATCAGGGTAATTAAGCGGCTCGGTCAAAATTACATTCCTTCGCCCACTCAAGGCTTGGCAAACTTTGCCTTTAACATTAGGATTGGGGTGAATCGGTAAGACAAATTGATGGTCGGCGTATTTCTCGGTTAGTTCTCCGATTGCCTGTAAAATACTATCCAGTCGTTCTCCATGATTTTCTCTTCTGTGAACCGTAATCAAAACCAGCCTATCGTTAAAGACAACTCCTTTACGCTCCAGATTTTGTTTGGCTTGTGACAAGGTCGACGCGGACAAACAAGAAAGGGCGTCAATGACGGTGTTGCCGGTTAAGATAATCTTGTCTGCGGATGTTCCTTCTTTTATTAAAGCGTCAAAGGCAATCTTGGTCGGGGCAAAATGTAAATCCACGATGCGCGATGTCATCTGCCTCGTCGCTTCTTCGGGGAAGGGCTCAAACAAATTATAACTTCTTAGCCCTGCCTCTACATGGAAAACGGGAACTTTGTTATAAAAGCTAACCAAAGCCCCGCAAAATACGGTCATCGTATCGCCTTGAACAATGGATGCATCAATCTTATTGTCGGCGAAAACATCGGAAAGCTTTTGCATAATGCGGGATTGAACTCCGGCCAAAGTTTGATTGGGAAGCATCACATCCAGGTTGTAGTCCGCCTTTATGCCGAAAAAATCCAAAGTTTGATTAGAGAGTTCCTTTTGTTGCTCGGTATTGCAGACCAAGACATTATAGTTTGGATTCTTGCGCAATTCCAAAATAACAGGAGCTAACTTAATAGCCTCGGGACGAGTTCCTAATACAACAAGTATATTTTCCATGGGTCTACTTACCTATTATGTTTTTTCTTTCCGCCTATAATCTTGAAAATCCTTCCCCAAATCGGCGCTTTTTGATAAATCTTTTCTAATAATTCGGGTGAATGAATGCGTCTGTATTGCTTAAACAGGCTTGAACATTTTTTGCAATTGGAGCAAGGGAACTTATCCCAATATTCCAACTTGATTTCAGCGGTTCTGGCATTTACTAAATCCTTTTTGGTTGCAGATAAACTTCCGCTGTTTTCACGATAAAAATACAAAAACTCCGGAATAAGTTTAAACTTTACACCATTGCAGTATAACCTTAACCAAAACTCATAATCCTCGGCACAAAACAAATCTTCACGATATTTACCGGCTCGCTTGGCATCACTTGCCCTATATAAGAAACAAGCCCCGATACAACACCCCGTAAATAGTGTGCTTGCATCTTTTCTTTTCTTTATACGAGCTTCTTTTCCTTGTTCGTTTACTGCCACCATATTGGCATATACAAAACCTATATCCGGATTATTATCCAAGACCCGCACCATCTTTTCTATGGCTTCAGGGGCATACCAATTGTCGTCCGATGTCCATGTCCAGTATTCCCCTTTGGCAACGGCAAAACCATTATTCAAAGAAGCGGGGAGTTTAGAATTAACTTTGTTGTTCAAAAGGGATATGCGCTTGTCTTTCTTAACATATTCCTCCGCGATTTGTTTAGAAGTATCTGTTGAGCAATCATTAACAATGATAAGCTCCCAATCTTGATAGGTCTGATTGAGCACGCTTTCTATCGATTGTCTTAAAAATTTTTCACCGTTATAGGTGGGCAATACTATAGATACCAGCTTCATCCTGTCTCCATGATAACATAACACCCCCTTCAACTAAAGCCTTATTTGCTCGCGTTGAAAAGAAGTCTTGCGAGGGATTTAAAAAACTACCTCCAATGTAAATAGAAACTTTCCAAAAAGCAAGCGGCAGTTTGTCCTAACTTTGGTTTTATCCTCACCGAAAAATTGTTTGCCGGCTTATTCGAAAAGTTCTTTTTTTCGAAAAAGATAAACAAGAGTAATGCTTATCGGTAGATGCGTCGGCAAAATTTGCCACCATAAACCTTTTTGTATTTGCTTTTTAAACGGGGGGATTTATACTGCATTGACATAGTTTTGTTCCGAAAGCGGAGGATTTTAATGAGAAAGATGACTTTGATATTAGCGGCTTCAAGCTTGGCTTGGTGTGCTTCTTACGGCTTAGCTGACGCCGGTTGGAAAGAGGGCGCGGCTGCCTATGAAAGAGGGGATTACAGCTTAGCTTTTGAAGAGTTCTCTCCTCTCGTCGGGACAAAGGACGCCTCTCAGGCACTTTATTATATGGCAAGAATGTATGAAAACGGGCAGGGCGTAAGACAGGATATAGGGAAGGCCCTGCAACTTTATTACAAAGCGGCACAAGCCGGCGATTTACGAAGCGCAGTTGAACTCGGAAGTCTGTATTATTCCGGGGAGAAATTTGCCAGGAATGTTTCTTTGGCAAAGCAATGGTTTGAGTATGCGGCAAAGTTCGGTAACCCGGTCGCTCTTTATAATCTCGGCATTATGTATGCAAACGGGGCGGGGGTGCCGGCGGATAATAAAACGGCCTTTAACTACTTTAAACAAGCGGCCAATCAGGGATATTCCTTGGCGCAAAAGGAAGTGGGCTTGATGCTTTATGAGGGCAGAGGAGCTCCCCAGGATTATGACTTAGCTCTCCGGTACTTGGTAAAGGCGGCAAATCAGGGCGATGTTGATGCGCAAATGAACTTGGGTAAACTACTTTCCAACTTAAAGACGAAAGGTGCGCCTATTAATCTTGTCCAAGCGCATAAGTGGTATAACATTGCCACGGCTTATGGTGATGAAGATATTAGAAGGCAAGCCATTAAAGCGCGTGATGATTTAACCGCGCGAATGACTCATGCCGAGGTTTTAGAGGCCCAAAAGCTCGCAAGCGAGTGGAAACCCGAGGTCGTATATGCTCTCACTCCTGAAGAGGGAGCCGAGGTTGAGCTTAAAAAAGCTGAGAAAGAGGAGGTAAAGGAACAAGCGCAAAAAGGCGATACAAGCGTTGAGTCAGCGCCAAGCTTCCTTGATAAACTGTTCGGACACAGTGACAGCAGTGCAGCGCCTTCACACGAGCAGGGCGCGGGAGCTGCCGACAACAGGCAAAATGCAAATGAGCCTGTGCCGGCCCTTTAAAAACTCGGCTTCTTGTCAGTTAAGAGAGGTAAAATCATGGCAGACACCGCTAATCAAAAGTTTTATTACCCCGACGGTGGTTTTGTATCCTTTCGCCAAGTAACGGGAGATCAACCCGGAGTGTTTTACTTGCACGGAACGCGGTCAAGTATTGACTCGACAAAAGCAACTTTTGTGGAAAGGTTCTGCCGTGATAAAGGCATTGCTTTTACTTCGCTTAACTTCCGAGGGCATGGGGACTCCTCGGGTGATTTTACAGACTTTACCATTTCTGATTGGTTTAATGATGCGGTAAGTATTTTAGATAATAAAACTGCGGGCAAACAAGTAATTGTGGGTAGCAGTATGGGCGGTTGGATTATGCTACTGTTGGCTCTAAGGCGCCCCGACAGAGTCAAGGGTTTAGTCGGTATTTCCGCGGCTCCCGATTTTACCGAGATGATTATGAGGTTGCTTCCCGATACGATGAAAAAGGACTTGTTCGCAAAAGGAATAATCTATACTCCGAACGAGTATGACGATATTGGCGACCCTTGGACTTTAAAATTACTTGAGGACGGAAAGAAAAATCTAGTATTGCAAAGTAAAATTACGCTAGATGCACCCGTAATACTTTTACACGGAGATAAGGATAGTGTAGTTCCTTTAAAAACAGCATTGCAAACAAAGGATATTATTGATGCTCCCAAGGTTAAATTGCTAATACAAAAGGACGGGGAACACAATCTCTCTCGTCCGCAAGAGCTTGATATATTGGCAAAAAGTATAGAAGAAGTGCGCAGTTACAAGTAATAATGAAGTAATTCGCAGTATATTTATTGTTAATAATTTATTTGCTATTTATTTTTTTTGCTTTATGCTTACCCCCACGAGTTTGATCGTTGATTGATTTTTTGTAGGCACAACAAATGGAAACCGGTGATTTAAATAGCGCTCGTAAAGATACTTTAGCCTTAATTTTGGCAGGTGGTCGCGGGTCTAGATTGCGTGATTTGACGGATAATCAATCCAAGCCGGCAGTGCCCTTCGGCGGCAAGTTTCGCATTATTGATTTTCCCCTTTCAAACTGTATTAACTCTGGCATTAGAAGAATTGGCGTATTGACGCAGTATCGCGCGCATACCCTTATCAAGCACTTGCAACGCGGCTGGAGCTTTTTGCAACCCGAACTTAATGAGTTTGTGGAGATTTGGCCCGCTCAACAGCAGACTTCCGGCGCGGTGTGGTATCAAGGGACGGCCGATGCCGTTTTCCAAAATAAAGATGTAATAGCCGAGCATGATCCCAAATATATTCTGATTTTGGCCGGCGACCATATATACAAGCCGGACTACTCCATAATGCTTGAAGACCATATTGATAGCGGTGCCGATGTGACGGTGGCGTGTATTGAAGTTCCTGTTGATTCGGCAAAAGGCTTCGGTGTAGTCTCCGTTGATGAGAACAACAACATTACCAGCTTTTTGGAAAAACCCGAAAATCCTCCGACAATACCTAATCGCCCCGATAAGTCCCTTGCCAGTATGGGCATTTATATTTTCAATGCGGACTTTTTGATGCATTTGTTATCGGAAGATGCGGCAAATACGTCTTCTTCTCACGATTTCGGCAAGGATATTTTACCGTCGTTGGTGGGGAAAGCTCGAATTATGGCGCACCATTTCGGCAGAAGTTGTGTGCATACCGGTCAAGATGAGCTTTATTGGCGAGATGTCGGGACTCTGGACGCTTATTGGTCAGCGAATATAGATTTAACCTATGTCGTGCCGGATTTGGATTTATACGATTCTTCTTGGCCTATTTGGACCTTCCAAGAGCAATTACCCGCGGCAAAGTTCGTGTTTGAAAGCGAGCTTAGGACCGGAGTAGCGACTCGCTCTTTGGTATCCAGCGGGTGCATTATTTCAGGATCGGTTGTAAAAGGGTCCTTGCTCTTTACTAATGTTCTGGTGCATTCCTTCGCCTATATTGAGGACTCGGTGGTGCTACCTAACTCGGTCGTGCACCGCAATGCCAAAGTGCGTAAGGCTATTATTGCCAGCGGCTGCCATGTTCCTCGCGGCTTAGTTATTGGCGAAGATGAAGAATTCGATAGAAAGTATTTTTATCGCACGGACAGCGGCATTACCTTGATTACGCCTAATATGTTGGCAAGGTATCAGGAAACGCAAGGACAGTAGCCGATAGTATAATCACTTTTTATAAATCATCTTCAGGGTCGGGATCGCTCGGCTCTGTATCAATAGAGTATCCCGCAGCTCTTACCGTTCTTAACAAGTCGCGCTCTCCCCCCTCATTTAAAGCCTTTCTCAAGCGGCGGATATGGACATCTACGGTGCGGATTTCCACATGGATTGAGGCGCCCCATACGGCGCGCAAAAGCTCTTCTCGCGAGAATACATGCTTGGGCTTGCTCATCAAGTATTTCAAAAGGCGAAACTCGGTCGGTCCCACTATTACCTCTCGAGAACCGCGGGTAACTTTGTGCGAGGTGAAATCCATATGAATATCTTCAAAGTCCAAGCTGCCTTTGTCATCGGAAGGTCCCGCTCGCCTTAGCACTGCCTTGATTCTGGCGTTTAATTCGGGAATGGAAAAAGGCTTAGTGATGTAGTCGTCCGCACCAAGCTTTAAGCCGAGGACTTTGTCGGCTTCCTCGCCTCTGGCTGTCAGCATGATAATAGGAACACCGGAATGCTGGGCCTTTTTACGAATGGTTTTGCATACTTCCACCCCTGTCATTTTAGGTAAAACCCAATCAAGCAGAATAAGGGCAGGGCGCTCTTTTTCCGCCATATCCAAGGCTTGCAATCCGTCTGTGGCAACAATAGTCTCATAGCCTTCGGACTTTAAATTATATTCCAGCATAGTCACGATTGCCGGCTCATCTTCAACAATAAGGATTTTCTCCGCCATTATCCATTGCCCCTTAAAGCTTTTATAGTGGCAGCATAATCTTTGGAAGAGAACACTGCGCTACCCGCAACCAGCACATTTGCTCCCGCTTTTATGCATAAAGGAGCGGTTTCGGGCGTGATACCTCCATCAACTTCCAAATCAATGTTGCGACTTCCTATCATCTTTTTAATGCGCGAGATTTTATCCAGTTGCGAAGGAAGGAACTTTTGCCCGCCAAAGCCGGGGTTGACGCTCATCACAAGGATTAAATCCAGCTTGTCCAGCACATACTCAAGCGCATTTTCAGAGGTAGAGGGATTTAAGGAAACTCCGGCCTTTTTACCAAGCTCACGGATGCGAGAAAGGGTCCTGTCCAAGTGCCATACCGCTTCGGCGTGAACCGTGATAATGTCTGCTCCCGCGGCGGCAAAAGCCTCAATAAAGTCGTCGGGATTGGTCATCATAAGGTGAACATCAAAGATTTTATCAGAGCACTTCCTTAAGCTTTTTACCACACAAGGTCCCATGGTAAGATTAGGGACAAAATGCCCGTCCATAACATCAACATGGATATAATCGCACCCCGCTTTATCTATACTTTTAACTTCCTGTCCAAGGGCGGCAAAGTCGGCGGATAAAATGCTGGGGGCTATTTTTACGGTCATTTTAGGCTCCTTTTTCTGCTTCTATGAGTCTTTATTTATACAAGCGGTTACTACCTCGGCAACATGTTCGGGAGTAAATCCGAAGTGGATGAAAAGCTCTTTATAAGGTCCGGAAGTGCCAAAGCTGGTCATACCGATTTTATCGCCGTTGCCACGCGTGTATTTGCCCCAGCCGCTAAGGTTAGCAGCCTCAACGACAATAGTCGGCTTTGTGTCAATGACACTTTTTTGATAGGAAACAGGTTGCTCCTCAAATACCTCTTTGCAAGGAATGGATACCACCGCGACATCAATCCCTTTCTCTGCCAAGAGCTTTTGCGCCTTTATGGCAACGGATACTTCCGAGCCGGTAGCAACAATGGTTGCCGCGCGTTCGCCCTTTGACGGGGATATGATATAGCCGCCTTTTGCCGATTTGTTTTCGCTTGCATCGGTGCGGATTTGTTCAACATTCTGGCGCGTAACCAGAATTACGGCAGGTCCGGTGCGGTGCTCCAATATATATTCCCAGCTTTCAATCGTTTCAATGGTATCAGCGGGGCGGAAAACCTTTAGATTCGGCATAACTCTTAGCAATGGTAGTTGCTCTACGGGCTGGTGCGAAGGTCCGTCCTCACCAACGGCTATCGAATCATGGCTGAACACATATATGCTGGGAATATTCATTTGGCACGCCATCCGAATTGAGGGCAACATATAATCCATGAATGAAAAGAAAGTCGCGACAAAGGGGATTACTCCACCGTGCAGAATCATACCGTTCATACAAGTTCCCATAGCATGCTCGCGTATGCCGTAATGAATGAAGTTCCCGTCGTAATTATCTGCATCCAGCGCTTTGTGATAATCTTTTACCAAAACACCGTTACTTTCGCTCAAATCAGCCGAACCGCCGATAATTTCGGGAATATGAGGAAGAGTCTTGGCAAGGGCGAAGTTAAGACTTTTTCTGGTCGCCAAGGGGTCGCGCTTTGTTAAGGCTTCGGCCTTGGTTTCGTTAATGGTCTTATTCCAATCGGAAGGAAGCTCGCCCTTTATTACTTGGCGAGTGAAGTCGGCTTTGATTTTTCCATCAAGACTTGCAAAGCGGGCCTGCCAAGCATCGTAATCCTTCGCCCCTCTCGCGCCTGCTTCGCGCCAAGCGGCTAAAATGTCATCGGGGACGACAAAAGGCTCAGCGGTCCAACCAAGGTTTTTACGCATAGCGGCAGTTTCCTCTGCGCCCAAGGCGGCACCGTGGCACTTTTCCGTTCCCTGCTTTGTGGGAGCACCGTAACCGATAACGGTCTTGCATGCAATCATTGTAGGCTTATCCGACTTTTGCGCTTTGGTTATAGCGGCGGCAATCTGGTCTTGGTCGTGCCCGTCAACTTCAATGGTATTCCAGCCCGAGGCCTTGAATCTGGCTATTTGATCGGTTGAGGTTGAAAGGTCGGTCTTGCCGTCAATCGTGATTTGATTATTATCCCAGAACAAAATCAGTTTGTTCAGCTTTAAATGCCCTGCCAAAGATATTGCTTCGTGGCTAAGTCCTTCCATCAAACAGCCGTCACCGCTTAAAACATAAGTGTAGTGATTAACTACATTCTCACCGAATTGATGCCTTAATACCGCTTCGGCAAGAGCCATACCGACGGACATGCCCAGCCCTTGGGCAAGGGGACCGGTTGATGCTTCAACACCGGCAAGCTTACCGACTTCGGGGTGTCCGGCGGTCTTTGCGCCAAGCTGGCGGAAGTTCTTTATGTCATCAATGGTAATATCCTCATAACCGGTAAGGTAAAGAGCACTGTATAAAAGCATAGAACCGTGCCCCGCAGACAAAATAAATCGATCCCTGTCGGGCCATTTCGGATGTTTGGGGTCAAACTTTAAAAACTTTGTGAAAAGGACGGTAGCAACATCTGCCATGCCTAAAGCAATGCCGGGATGCCCGGAGTTTGCTTTATCAATAGCGTCGGCACTTAAAAAGCGAATCGCATTTGCCATATCTTGCTTTGTAGGTATCATTTTATTTCCTTTCCTTTCTTTAAGTTATTTAAGTGTGCGGTTGTATTTAAGCATATCTTTATCAAGCTGCATTCCTACATATATGGTGTAATCCATAGCGCTTTTATCTTCGGGAATAGGAATGCTTATGTTTACCTCTTCATCGCGATAGTCTATGCGGTCGTATCTTTCGGGGAAAGTGAAGTTCAGCGGGAATACCTGCTTGGCAAATGCGGCGGGATAAAACTCGGGTATAGCGACAAAGTACCGAGCGCTTTGCTTACGCGATGTTGCGGCCGCGCCAAGCTCCGCTTCAAACTCCACATTCAAAGACATATTTACAGTGGAAGGGTGGTCTTTATCATAACTGCAAGTGCCTTTATATCCGGTAATTTTTACCGCAAAGACCTTATCGACAAGCCCTTTGCCTTTACCATCTTTGAAATAAGTGGCTCCGGCGGTCGCCTTTTCAATATGAACCATAGGGCAAAGAATATCTTCTTTATAAGAAGATGAGCACGACAGTGCCAAAGGCGACAGCATAAGTATACATAGAGCTGAAAAATAAGGTTTTGTCATGAAGTGTTCTTTCTATTCTGTTCTTTCATTTGCAAAGGTTTTGTGCTATTAAAGGCGAAACCTCAACCGACAATACACGAAAAAATACTTATGACCAAGCAAAATATTACAGTTCTCCTCGCCAATCCCAGAGGCTTTTGTGCCGGAGTTACCAGGGCAATCCAAATTGTCGAAAAGGCCCTGGAGAAGTATGGCGCGCCCATATATGTGCGGCACGAAATCGTTCATAACGCCTTTGTGGTGAAGGAGTTGGAGAAAAAGGGCGCTGTATTCGTAAGCGAAATTGACGAGGTGCCTGAGGGAAGAATGGTAGTCTTTTCGGCCCACGGGGTCCCGAAAAAGGTTTTGGAAAAGACTAAAAGCCGCGGACTTAAGTATTTGGATGCGACTTGCCCTTTGGTGGAAAAGGTGCATACGGAAGTAAAGCGGCATAACGAAGCAGGGCGCAAGGTTATTCTTATCGGCCACGCGGGACACCCCGAAGTCATCGGCACAATGGGGCAACTCCCCGATGGCGAGATATTCTTGCTTGATGAAGTCAAGGATTTAGAGCGTCTGGATAAAGATACCGTGAAAGATGCCGCTTTGGTCACCCAAACGACTCTTTCCGTCGATGAGACTGCCGAATTAAAAGAGTTCCTAAAGGCAAAAATCCCCGGCATTGTCTGTTCGTCAAAAGATATTTGCTATGCCACTACCAACCGCCAAATGGCAGTAAAGGAAATAGCCCCAAAAGTGGATATGTTGATAGTGGTGGGGTCGCCTAATTCCTCTAATTCCAAGCGCTTGGTTGAGGTGGCAGTCAGGGCAGGGTGCGCTAATTCCGTCCTGGTGGAAGATGAAAAGCAGTTGGATTGGGATAAGCTGGCAAAGGTTAAGACACTGGGAATTACGGCAGGGGCCTCCGCTCCGGAAAAACTGATAAAAAGCATTCTCAAGGCGTTAAGGGAAAGATTCAAAATCACGATTGAGGAAATAGGTAAAGGGGAAACCAGACTGCGCTTTAATTTGCCGCAAGAATTGGAAGGCCCAAAAAAGCCATCGTGAATATGAGATGCGAATCGGAAAAAGCGCTTAAAATAGGTTCTAAACTAACAGATGGTCTATAAGCTGGGTTCTGTTCGCCTTTTGCTATCTCAAGCAAATAGGTCTGACAATCATTCATCTTGGACACCTGTTGCCAAATGCCTCTAGCGGCCTACCACGACGACTGTGAGGGAAAACACTTTTCGCACTGTTGCCAGTGCATCGTCTTCTTTGGTCTTGCTTCCGATAGGGCTTGCCGTGCCGGTTTCGTTACCGATTCCGCGGTGAGCTCTTACCTCACCTTTTCACCCTTGCTTATCATATAGACAAGCGGACTGTTTTCTGTGGCGCTATCCCTGAGATCACTCTTGCCGGACGTTATCCGGTATCGTATTCCCTTGAAGCCCAGACTTTCCTCAGATGTATAAAGATACTTCCGCGATCATCCGACCATCTGCCAGTTTAGAAGACTCATTCTAGCATAAAAGGGGCAAATGACAAGTATCTTTACTTTTCCCCGCTTTTAGCGTAGGTTGCCACGCAAATTAAAAGGACGAAAATGGCTGACAACATAAAAGAGCAAATAGAGAAAAGGCGCACATTCGCGATTATTTCTCACCCCGATGCGGGCAAAACCACCCTTACCGAGAAGTTGCTGCTGTTCGGCGGAGCAATTCAAATGGCAGGTGCGGTCAAGGCCAAAGGCGAGGCTCGGCGCGCCCATTCCGACTGGATGAAGGTTGAACGCGAGCGCGGCATTTCGGTCGCTTCTTCGGTAATGACTTACGAATACGACGGCGTGACCTTCAACCTTTTGGACACTCCGGGGCACGAGGATTTTTCCGAAGACACCTACCGCGTTTTAACGGCAGTAGACTCGGCGGTAATGGTTTTGGATTCGGCCAAAGGTATAGAGGCGCAAACTCGCAAGCTGTTTGAAGTTTGCCGCCTTCGTGATGTGCCGATTATCACCTTTATAAACAAGATGGACCGAGAAGGTCGCGACCCTTTCTCCCTGCTGGACGAAGTGGAAAGGGACTTAGCGCTGGAAGTCGCGCCTGCCTCGTGGCCTATCGGGCAGGGCAAAGACTTCGTCGGCTGTTACGACATTTTCGGCGACCGCGTCATCCTGATGGACAAGTCGGACAAGGCACACCGTCAAGACGGCGAGGTTTTCGCTTCCCTGGACGATGCGGGGCTGAAAGACAAAGTGCCGACCTATCTTTTAGATAAACTGCGCGAGGACTTAGAAATGATAAGGGAGCTTTGCAAGCCCTTTGATTTAGCTTCATACTTAAGCGGCTCCATGACGCCGGTTTTCTTCGGCTCGGCGGTGAATAACTTTGGCGTAAAGGAATTGCTCCAAGGCATTAAAAGCCTGTCCCCCGCTCCCACAAAGCAAAAAGCCACCTCGCGCGAAGTCCTTCCTGCCGAGACAAAAGTCACGGGCTTTGTCTTTAAGATACAGGCCAACATGGATACCAAGCACCGCGACAGGATTGCTTTTGTGCGCATTTGCTCGGGGCATTTTAAAAAGGGAATGAAACTCCTTCATGTGCGCGAAGACAAAATGCTGCCGATTGCCGCGCCTTTAATGTTCATGGCGCAGGACAGAGAGATTGCCGAGGACGCC
>CACZRW010000084.1 GCA_902783675.1 uncultured Pseudomonadota bacterium
CTTGAGATTTATGACGGGCAGATAGTTAATCTTAACTTTCCCAGTGTAACAGAAATAGGTAGTGTTGAAAGAGATAGTGTTCTGGCCAGATTTATGGGGGGACTTCCTAATTTAAGAAGGGTAAAAGGAAATCTCGATTTATCAGGATTAGGCCTAACCAAACTGCCGAATTTGTCCCACGTTGTTGTTGATGGTGATTTTTATTGTCATAATAATCAATTAATCACCTTAGAGGGAGGTCCCCAAGAAGTTGGTGGTTCCTTTGACTGTTCTCATAACCAATTAAGCACCTTAGAAGGAGGTCCCCAAAAAGTTGGTGGTTATTTTTATTGTAATGATAACCAATTAAGCACCTTAGAGGGAGGTCCCCAAAAAGTTGGTGGTGATTTTAAATGTTCTCATAACCAATTAAGCACCTTAGAGGGAGGTCCCCAAGAAGTTGGTGGTTCCTTTAACTGTTATCATAACCAATTAAGCACCTTAGAGGGAGGGCCCCAAGAAGTTGGTGGTTCCTTTGACTGTTCTTGGAATCAATTAAGCACCTTAGAGGGAGGTCCCCAAGAAGTTGGTGGTGATTTTAACTGTTCTTTTAACCAATTAAGCACCTTAGAGGGAGGTCCCCAAGAAGTTGGTGGTTATTTTAACTGTTCTCATAACCAATTAAGCACCTTAGAGGGAGGTCCCCAAGAAGTTGGTGGTGGTTTTTATTGTGATAAAAACCAATTAAGCAGCTTAGAGGGAGGTCCCCAAGAAGTTGGTGGCCATTTTAGTTGTTCTGATAACCAGTTAACCATTTTAGTGGGGGCGCCAAAGGAAGTTGGTGGTGATTTTGATTGTTCTGATAACCAGTTAACCACATTAGAGTGGGCTCCAGAAGAAGTTGGTGGTGATTTTAATTGTTATAATAACCGGTTAACCACTTTAGAGGAATTCCCCAAGAAAATTGGTAGGAAAGCCGATGCCTGTAATTGTGGCGTTGATGAAAATAGTACAGCTCCGGAATATTTATCGTCGGCAAAAATTAAGGGTATTGATGATAAATTACTAGAAAAAATGATAGAAAATTGGAAGAAAATCCATGGGCAGAGTGGTGCTTTGTATGTTGCTGCTAATCAGATTAACACCAAGGCTCAAAATGAAACTAACTCACACTTAAATGAAGACGCTTCTCGTTTGATTGCCAAAATCAAACATGGCAAAGGGAAGTGATTTGCATCATTTTTACCATAGCAATAACGGATAGGAGTAACTATGGATCAAAAGGAGTTACGGGATAGGGGCGATGGGTTATGCCAGCTTTTTCGCTATTTCTTTGGCGGTGGCGATGATTTCATCTTCACCCTCAACATGCCTGTTTTGCATAAGGACTTTGCCGTTACAGATAACCGTATCAACCACCGAAGAATCAGCAGAATAAACCATGTTTGAGATGATGTTATAATTCGGTACCATAAGAGGGGAGTTTAAATCTACCAAGATGCAATCCGCGAGCTTGCCCTCGGCGATTACTCCGGCGTCAAAGCCCATGGTCTCGGCACCGTTTTGTGTCGCTAATTTAAACACATCTTCGGCTTTTCCTGCCTTGGGGTCCATGGTTTTAATCTTTGCCAAAAGGCTGCAGAACTTCATTTCGGTTATCATGTTAACGCTATTGTTTGAAGCGCTCCCGTCGGTGCCAAGGGTCACTTTTACCCCTTTGTCCAGCAGCTTTTGCAGGCTGAAAATGCCCGAAGCAAGCTTTAGGTTTGAGGCGGGGTTCGTGCATACGGTTGCGCCGTTTCTTAAGATGATGTCAATGTCTTTATCACTTAAGAAAATCGAATGAGCAAGAACGGTCTTGGGACCGATGAGCCTGTGCTTATCAAGCAGTTCAATCGGGCTGCAATTTTTATATTTATAGCAGTCATCTACTTCTTTTTGGGTTTCGCAAGCGTGAATGTTTAGCAAAGTGTCATATTTTTCAATGGTTTCGGTCACAAAGTTAAACAAAGTTCTTGATACCGTGTAAACGGCGTGAGCGGATAGTGCCTTGAATATGCGGGAAGGGCTTGGGGTCGTAAAATCGGAGAAGAAGTTTTCGATTGTCTCAATGTGAGTTTTGGTTTCGGCGGGATCAAACAGGTCGATTGCGACTGCCGTAACGCCAGCTCTTACTCCCATTTCATCTGCCGCTTTGATAATGGCGGATTGCTGACCATACATATCGAAAAAGCCCACTGTGCCGCTTTTTATCATCTCTAGTATGGCAAGGCGGGTGCCGTGATATACCATCTCGGAGTCAAGCTTTTCCTCGCGCGGCCAAATGTCCTTTTGAAGCCAGTCAAAAAGTTCCTTGTCGTCACTTACGCCTTTGAGCAGGTTCATCGCCGCGTGGGTGTGCATATTATAAAAGGCCGGAAGAATGGCCTTGTTTTTGCCGTTAATGGTAATGTCTGCCAAGGCTTTTATATTAGGAGCAATCTGTGAAAACTTCTTACTGTCAATAAATACATCGGTGATATGATTGTTATGTAGAACGTCTTTGATAAGAATGCTCATTGCCTATACCTTTTTTGTAATAGATTTTTATTTTCCTTTTATTATATTCTTTATTGAGAATTAGAAAAGGGGAAAAATATGACCGATATTGATGAAAATGCTTTGTTTAACATAACGCTTGGTTTGTATGTCGTCGGATCTTATGAGAAAAAGACGGGGCGAGAGGTCGGGTGCATAGCCGATGCGGTGATGCAGGTGTCGGCTAATCCCATGCGCATAGCAGTGTCGCTTGAGAGCAATATATACACTACAAAATGCGTAAAAGAGGTAGGGGAGCTGTCTTTATCCGTCTTGCCGAAAAATACTTCGGCAGAGCTTATATCCGAGTTCGGGTTTAAAAGCAGCGAGAATACCGACAAGTGGAACATCGCGCCTTTTTATAAAGACGGGAAGTTGCCGCTTCTAAAGGATTGTATCGCCGTTATTACTTGTAACGTGGTTGACGAGATTGACATCGGTGATCATATCATCTTTGTGTGCGAGGTGAAAACGGCGAAAGTGGTGAAAGGGTGCGAGCCGCTTACCTATGCCGAGTATCGCAAGAGTATGCGCAAAGCTTCCTCTAAAGAAAAAGGTTCCGGCAAAAGGTGGGTGTGCACGGTGTGTTGCTATGAATACGACGGGGATATCCCTTTTGAGGAACTTCCCGACGATTGGAAGTGCCCGTGCTGCCAAATGGGGAAAGAATACTTTCAGTTGCAATAACCCGCCGTTAGTGCTTTATTTATCATCATTGTGTGATAGTTAAAGCGCTTGGCAGGTGTAAAGAATGATAAACTATATTTGGTTGTTTTTTATTGTGGCTTCGGTCGTGGTGGCTTTCTTTACGGGAAGGCTTAAAGAGGTGGGCGATGCGGCCATATCCTATGCCGGAGTGGCAGTGCAGATATCCATTGCACTCATGGGAGTTATGGCTTTGTGGCTGGGGATTATGCGAATAGCGCAAAAGTCCGGCATGGTGAAGCTAATCGCCAAGGCAATTTCTCCCGTGATTAAAAGGATATTTCCGGATATTCCTCCCGACGGAGAGGCAGCTACCGATATTACCATGAATGTGTCAGCAAATGCTTTGGGACTTAATAATGCCGCGACACCTTTCGGGCTCAAGGCAATGCAGTCGTTGCAAAAACTCAATCCGAACAAGGATAAATCGGTGGCGTCGGATTCCATGTGCACCTTTCTTGCCATAAATACGGCAGGGATACAATTTATTCCCGCTTCGGTTATGGCCGTGCTGGCGGCGGCGGGGTCGGATAATCCCGCCGAGATTATCGCGCCTTGCATAGTTACAACTTCCATTGTTTTGGTGCTGGCGATTATCATTGTTAAGATACTGGAAAGGCTATTCCCCGAGCCCGCTAAATTAGAAAAGAGAAAGGCAGGTAAGAATGCTTAAAGATATTATACTTGCCCTTTCATACGCGGCTATTCCTTTATTGATAGCGATTATTGTATTGCATGCAAGCGCCAAGAAAGTTCCCGTATATGAGGTGTTTACTCAAGGGGCGAAGCAGGGCTTTGTCGTGGGCGTCAAGATTATTCCCTATTTGGTGGCGATGTTGGTGGCGGTCGGTATGTTCAGAGCTTCAGGAGCAATTGAGCTTATGGCAGAGTGGTTCGCGCCGGTGCTGGCGGCTATCGGTATGCCGGCGGATTTAATTCCCTTGGCGGTGGTAAGGTCGCTGTCAGGCTCGGGATCTTTGGGAATCTTGGGCGAGATTGCGACTGCTAACGGTGGCAATGCCTATGTCACCAAGCTGGCGGCGGTTATGACGGGAAGCTCCGAGACGACTTTTTATGTGTTGGCGCTTTACTTCGGCTCGGTGGGTGTGACTAAGTTCAGGCATGCGCTGGCGGCAGGTATAATTGCCGATATCATCGGGATATTTGTTGCCTTGTTCATAGGTAATTTGGTGTTTGGTTGACGCTTGTTGACAAGCGTTAAATAATGCGGCTAGAATCTCCAACAGATGCTTGATTAAAAGGGTAAGATATTGTCTCTTTTCCTTTGGTATCGCTTCCTTGGCGCTTTTTGAAATATTGAAATATATTGTGAGTTGGCAAAGGAAGTAAAATGTTGTATTGTCCCTCCTTCGTTTTAAGTTTTTTTGAGGATTGTTTATGACAAAAACAAGTATTGATAAGGATTTAATTAACACTCTTGCCGCTTTGTTGCACGAAAACGGGTTGACCGAGATAGAGTATGACGCCGGCGGGGTGAAGGTGCGCGTATCTTCATCTAATGCTACGGTTTGCCCTCCATCGGTCGTGGTTAATAACTCTGCCGTAAAGGAGGATTGCTCCGTAAAAGATACGGGCGAGGCGGTTAAGTCCCCTATGGTCGGCGTTGTTTACTGCGCTCCCGAGCCTGATGCCGCTCCTTATATAAAGGAAGGGGATACGGTTAAAAAAGGGCAGACGCTGTTTTTGATTGAAGCAATGAAGACTTTTAATGCCGTAAGAGCGCCCAGAGCGGGAGTTATAAAGCAGATTTTGGTTAAGGATTCTCAACCCGTTGAGTATGACGAACCTTTGGTAATATTGGAATAATTGTTTATGTTTAAAAAAATCCTTATAGCTACGCGCGGGGAAATAGCTCTTAGAATACACAGAGCTTGTCGGGAAATCGGGGTTAAGACGGTTGCCGTGCACTCGGTCGCCGATGCTAATGCCATGCATGTGCGAATGGCTGATGAGGCTGTTTGTATAGGTCCTTCGGTGGCGAAAGAGTCCTATCTTAACAAGGCGGCAATCATAAGTGCGGCGCTGATTACCGATGCCGATGCCATTCACCCCGGCTATGGCTTTTTGTCCGAGAACGCCGATTTTGCGGAAATGGTAAGCGAGCACGGTATGACCTTTATCGGTCCCGAAGCTAAAATGATTCGCTTTATGGGCAATAAGATTGAAGCTAAAAAGATGATGAAGGACGCCGGAATACCTATACTTCCCGGCTCGGACGGCGATGTTAATACCGTAAGTGAGGCTTTAAGTATTGCCGACAGTATCGGCTATCCCGTTATTATAAAAGCCGTGTCCGGCGGTGGCGGCAGAGGTATGAAGGTCGTCAGAACAAAGCAGGATATGATTGAAGCCTTTGATATGGCGCGGAAAGAGGCCGAAGCGGCTTTTGATGACGGGTCGGTCTATATTGAGAAGTTTTTGGAAAACCCCAGACATATTGAGTTTCAAGTTATTGCGGATAATCAGGGAAATGTTATTCACTTGGGCGACAGAGATTGTTCCTTGCAACGCAATAATCAAAAGGTGCTTGAGGAAACGCCTTCTCCCGTCATATCCGACGAACTTCGGGATAAAATGGGCGGGCTCGTTTGTGACGCTATTCGCAAGATTGGTTACACTAATGTCGGGACGGTGGAGTTCCTTTACGAAAACGGGCAATTTTACTTTATCGAAATGAATACAAGATTGCAGGTTGAGCACCCTGTAACCGAGATGATTACCGGTATTGATATCGTCACACAGCAAATATACATTGCCGCGGGCGAGCCGCTTATTTATAAGCAGAAAGATGTCGTGTTCAGAGGGCACGCTATTGAATGCCGTATTAATGCCGAGGATCCCGAGACCTTTATTCCTTCTCCCGGCAAAGTCGGCTTGTGGCATGTTCCCGGCGGGCAGTGGGTGAGGGTGGATTCCGCCGTTTATTCGGGCTATACCATTCCTTCTAATTACGATAGCTTGATTGCTAAACTGATAGTCTTTGGCTCGACAAGGAAAAGTTGCTTAATGCGCATGCGGCGCTCGCTTGAGGAGTTTGTTATTGAAGGTGTAAAGAACACCGTGCCGCTGCAACAACGCATTATTGATACTAAAGATTTTATTGAAGGCAAGTATAATATCCACTGGCTGGAAAACTTTATCGGCAAGTATCCTAAAGACTAGGTTCAACCTTTTATTTTGTTCTTTTATCATTTTTTTAGCCCTGTTTGAAAAGGAGAGAAAAAATGATAGAAAAAGATGTTCTTAAAGCCCTAAATACTCAAGTAAATGCCGAGCTGCTTTCCGGATATATGTATGTTTCCGCGGCTTCGTTTCTGGACGATGAAAATTATTCGGGCATGGCAGCGTGGCTTTTTAATCACGGACACGAGGAGTATTCTCACGCCATGCGCATTCGCAACTTTATTTCCGATAAAGACGAAAGGGTGGTTTTCTACGCGCTTGATAATCCTGACGCAGGTTGGAAAAATCCCGCCGATGTTTGGCAGAAAATATATGACCATGAGCTGGAAGTAACCGATATGATTCTGGACATAGTAAGGCTGGCAAGGGAAAAAGGCGATATTACCACCGAGATATTCCTTAACTGGTTTGTTAAAGAGCAGGTTGAGGAAGAGCAGGTGACAAGGGATATTCGCGACAGAGTCGTTATGATAGGCGATGATGTCGGAGCTTTGCTCACCTACGATCGCTGGCTTGCCGATAAGGTTGAAAAGGGCATTGAAGATACTGCCAAGCTTGCCGCCGAATGATTATGACAGCTATCCTTCCCCGTTAAGGGCGGCAAGCACACGAGCCGAGCGAGACGAGCGTTTGCCTATCTTTCTCGGCTTTTTCTTCATGGCTTCGGTGACATGCTCAAGGATTGCTTGGTAAATGCCCTTTAAATGTCCGGTAAAGTCGTGATCGGCATCGGGGAATACCCTGTAATCTATGGATATGTTGCGTTGATGCGACAGCTTTTCGGTCAGGACATCGACCGCTTCCTCGGGTATTTTGGTGTCTTTGCTGCCATGGATTATTAAACCCGAAGTGGGGCAAGGAGCAAGGAAGCTGAAATCCTTTGTATTAGCGGGGATTGCCAAAGATACAAAGCCGTTTATTTCCGGTCTGCGCATTAAAAGTTGCATGCCTATCCACGCGCCGAAAGAGTAACCAGCGACCCAGCAAGTCTTGGTGTTTTTGTTGTCCATTTGCAGCCAATCAAGGGCGGCGGTGGCGTCGGCGAGCTCTCCGGTGCCGTCGTCGCTTGCTCCTTGGGAATTGCCTACGCCGCGGAAGTTAAACCGCAGCACAGAGAAACCTAGGTCAACAAAACTTTGAAACAAAGTATACGCAACCTTGTTGTTCATGGTGCCGCCCTCGGTGGGCTCGGGGTGAAGGATAAGGGCTATGGGCGCATCGTCCCGACCTTCTTGCTTATGATATCTTCCTTCTAAACGACCTTCCGGTCCCGCTATTATTATTTCTGACATTTGTTCTCTTTCTTGCTCTTTGTTGTTGTAAATTAAATAAAATGCTTGCGCGGCATGATAATCTATATTATATGTTTACTCTCGCAACGAGGCAATATAGGTTAAAAAATATGAAAACGCAAGAAAAAGCAGTAAAGAAGTTACGCCGCAACAGATTTTCCCGCTTGTCGTTTGCTTGTTGTTGTCCTTAAATCCTCTTCTTTTTGTATCTTTTAGAATTAGTCTTTTTTAAAGCGCTTTTTAGCGCGTGGTAATGGTGAATGTTATGAATAATGAAACAATGGAAAAGTTTGAAACTTTGGATAATCTTATCGGTAAAACTCCGATGGCAGAAATCTCTTTGAAATATAAGGGAAAGTTCGCAAAAGTTTATGCTAAACTTGAATATTACAATTATACCGGCTCCATTAAAGACAGGGTGGCTTTGCGGATAATCAGACGGGCCTATGAAAGCGGCGCTTTGAAAGAGGGCGATATTATTTGCGAAGGGACAAGCGGTAATACCGGAATTGCCATATCCGCGATAGGTGCTTTTCTTGGCAATCCCGTTACTATCTTTATGCCGGATTGGATGACTAAAGAGCGCGTTTACCTTATCAAGGGTATGGGTGCGAATATAAGGCTTATATCGCAAGAGGAGGGCGGACTTGATGTCATGTTGCCGCTTACCGACCAATATGCAAAGGAGCACGGTGCCTTCCAAACCAAGCAATTTGCCAACAAAGACAATGTCCTTGCTCATTATAACGGGACGGCCACGGAAATAGTCGAGCAGCTTGCGAAGTTCGGTAAGAAAGCCGATGGTTTTGTTGCCGGTATCGGCACGGGTGGAACCTTTGTCGGCATTGCGTCTTATCTTAAAGATAATGTCGCAGGTGTTAAGGTATATCCTTTGGA
>CACZRW010000085.1 GCA_902783675.1 uncultured Pseudomonadota bacterium
GCGTGCGCCTTTTTGCCTGTTAGTCCTTTGTGCAGGCAAAGGACTTCCGCGACTTGATTCCCTATGGTGTGCAAGGGGTTTAGCGAGGTCATCGGTTCTTGGAATATGATGCCTATT
Organism: uncultured Pseudomonadota bacterium; assembly: GCA_902783675.1. Lineage (GTDB taxonomy): Bacteria > Pseudomonadota > Alphaproteobacteria > CACZRW01 > CACZRW01 > CACZRW01. The sequence goes on from CACZRW010000085.1 coordinate 118, forward strand.
TTGCCACCGCGAATATGGCGAAGGGTGGCTTCGGGTGCGGACAGGATATCTGTTCCTTCCAGCTTTATTTGCCCTTTTAAGCGGGCGTTGCTCTGCAACTTTAATATGGACAGTGCGACGGTGGATTTGCCCGAACCGCTTTCGCCCACCAGCGCGGTGATTTCGCCTTTTTTAATGGTGAAGGACACGCCGTTTACAGCGGCAAAATCGCCAAAGGATACGGATAAATCCGTGACGGAAAGAAGGGGCGATGCGGGAGTGAAAGCAGGTGCGGTCATTTTACCTTAGCTCCTTTCGCGAGTCGAAAGCGTCGCGGAATGCTTCGCCGATGAATATTAAAAGCGAAAGAGTGACGGCAAGGACTATAAAACCCGATATGCCAAGCCACGGAGCCGAAAGGTTTTCTTTGCCTTGTCTCAACAGCTCGCCCAGCGAGGGGGAACCGGGGGGAAGTCCCAGCCCTAAAAACTCCAGTGCCGTGAGGGCGGTGATTGCTCCGCACAATATAAAGGGTAAGAAGGATATGGTCGCGACCAAAGCGTTCGGCAGAATATGGCGGAAAATTATTTTTGGTGAGGATACGCCCAGCGCCTTTGCCGCTCTTACATACTCAAAATTGCGGGTGCGCAGAAACTCGGCACGGACTACGCCTACCAGCGCGGTCCAGCTGAACAAAAGCATTACGGTTAAGAGTATCCAAAACGACGGGATGAAAAGGCTTGCTACCAATACCAATATGAACAGTTGCGGCAGGCCGGACCATATTTCAATAAACCTTTGGAAGAAAAGGTCTATTTTGCCGCCGAAATAGCCTTGGATTGCGCCCGCGGTGATGCCTATGATTGAGGATAAAAGCGTAAGGACAAGTCCGAATATGACTGACAGGCGCAGTCCGTAAATCAAACGGGCGGCGACATCGCGGCCTTGGTCGTCGGTGCCGAGCCAGTTTGTAGCAGACGGCGCGGACGGCGCAGGGGAGTCTAGGTGATAGTTTATGGTATCATAGCTAAAAGGTATGGGCGGCATAAGCATAAAACCGTTTTGCTTTATTTGCTTTATGACAAAGGGGTCTTGGTAGTCGGCGGGGGTGGGTAAGACTCCGTCAAATACTGTTTCCGGAGGATTATTTATAATCGGGAAGTAATATGCGCCTTTATAGTTTACTATTATTGGCTTATCGTTGGCTATTACTTCGGCGAAAAGGCTTAATATAAATAATATGCCGAAAATTATTAGCGAATAGTATCCTCTTTTATTTGCTTTAAAGTTGTTTATGCGGCGGGAAAGGACGGGGTTAATTGCCATTTTGCCCTCCGAAGTCTATGCGCGGGTCAACCAGATGATAGGTCATATCGCAGATAAGATTTAGCAAAAGTCCCAATAATCCGAATATATATAATGTGCCGAACATTACCGGATAGTCGCGTGTCATTACTGCCTCAAAGCTAAGCAAGCCCAGTCCGTCCAGCGAGAAAATTACTTCTATCAGCAGCGAACCGGTGAACAATATGCCGATTAGGGCGGCGGGGAAGCCGGAGATTACTATCAGCATGGCGTTACGGAAAATGTGCTTATAAAGTATGGCGGTTTCGGATAGGCCTTTGGCTTTAGCGGTCAGGACATACTGTTTGCCGATTTCGTCCAGAAACGAGTTCTTGGTCAGGATGGTAAGGCTGGCAAATCCGCCTATGACCATTGCGGTTACGGGCAAGGCGAGGTGCCAGAAATAATCTTTTATTTTGCCTAGGCTTGACAGGTCTTGCCAGTTGTCCGAAGTGAGGCCTTTGAGTGGGAATAAATCAAAGTATTTCCCTCCGCAGAAAAGTATTATTAAAAGTATTGCAAATAAAAATGCCGGTATGGCGTAGCCTATTATTACCGCCCAGCTGGTAATTATATCAAAATTACTTCCGTCTTTGGTCGCTTTTCTTATGCCCAGAGGTATGGATATAAGGTAGATTAAAAGGGTGCTCCATAGCCCTATGGATAAAGAGACGGGGAACTTTTCGGCTATGAGTGAGATGACGGATTGGCTACGGTAGAAACTTTCGCCAAGGTCAAAGGTGGTGTAGTCTTTCAGCATAAGCCAAAAGCGTTCGGATGCCGGCTTGTCAAAGCCGAATTGCTTTTCAATTTCGGCGATAAGTTCGAGGTCAAGTCCTTGTGCTCCTTTATACTTACTGTCTATTGCTGCGGGGCTTGCCGCTTCCGCCATGGCGCTGCCCGAGCCGGAGAAGCGAGCAGTGGCGTCGGTGTTCTTGCCTTCAATTTTAGCTATGGTTTGCTCAACCGGTCCGCCGGGGGCAAGTTGCACAAAACAGAAGTTTATCAAGATGATGAAAAACAAAGTAACGGGTATAAGTAAAAGGCGCTTTATAAAGTATTTGTTCATTCTTTTACTTCCTTATTTGCTTTGTTTACTTTATTTTTACTTTCTTGCGGCATGCTCTTTATCCACCAAGACATGATGTCCATTCCTTGCATAGGGGTGGTGCTTGGCATACCGAATTTGTCCCAAAAAGCAATTTTGGTTGTTTTAGAGTGCCAATGCGGAATTACAAAGTAGTTACATTGAAGGATACGGTCAAGAGCATGTGTGGCGCTGATTAATGCGGATTCGGACGGCGCCGAGATAATGCTTTCTATCATCGCATCTATTGCCTTGTCAGTAATTCCAATGTAATTACGCGAGCCGTTTTGGGCGGCAGAATTGCTACCCCAATAGGAGCGCTGTTCGTTCCCGGGGGATAAAGATTGCCCCCAGATAACGGTAGCCATGTCAAAATCAAAAGTATTCATACGCGCTTGATATTGGGTGAGGTCGACCACGCGGATTTTTGCTTCTATGCCAAGGCGCTTTAAATTACGGACAAAGGGCAAGGTGATGCGTTCCCATGCCGATGCGCCCGATGTGTCCAGCATAATTTCAAAGATGAAAGGCTCGCCGTCTTTATTCCTTAATGCGCCCGATTTATATTCCCAGCCGGCTTCCTTTAACAGGTTCATTGCGATTATGAGGTTGTCCCTTATGTCACCGCTGCCGTCGGTCTCGGGCGGCGGGCAGGTGCCAAGGAAAACTTCGGGCGGGATAATATCTTTATAAGGCTCAAGTAGCTTTAATTCCGCTTTGGTAGGGGCGCCGGTGGCTGCCAAAACGGAGTTGTCAAAATAACTTTTCGTGCGGTGGTAAAGCCCGTAGAACAGGTTTTTGTTAGACCACTCAAAATCAAAGGCGTAGGAAAGGGCTTGGCGCACTTTTCTGTCGGCAAAAAGCGGGCGGCGAGTGTTAAAGACAAAGCCCTGCATGCCGCTGGGAAGTTGGTGCTTGAATTCGCGAAGGATAACTTTGCCCTCGGCGACGGCAGGAAAGTCATAGCCGGTTCCCCACTTCTTTGCTTCGTTCTCAATGCGAAGGTCAAAAGCGCCGGCTTTAAAGGCTTCCAGTGAAACGCTGGTGTCGCGGTAGTAGTCATACTTTACGGTGTCAAAGTTGTTCTTGCCGCGATTTACGGGGAGGTCTTTTGCCCAATAGTCTTTTACCCTTTCGTAGGTGATATAGCGTCCTTGGTCGATTTTTGCCACTTTGTAAGCGCCGCTGCCAAGGAAAGGCGTGAGGGTGGTGGCGGTAAAATCTTTGCCTTGCATGTCAGCTTTGGACAGCACCGGAAGCTCGCTTAAAATAAGGGGAAGCTCGCGGTTGTCCGCCCCTTTTTTAAAAGTAAAAAGGACGCGTGAAGGTGAGGTGCTAATCGCGCTTTCAACATTGGCATAATAAAAGCGGTAGAGGGGAGAGCCTTTCTCGCGCAAGATGTTAAAGGTGAAAACCACATCCTCGGCGGTTATGGGCGTGCCGTCGTGAAACTTTGCTTTAGGATTGATGTTAAACGCCGCAAACGAGCGGTCTTTCGGCACTTCAATACTTTCGGCAATAAGCCCGTAGCGGGTGAAAGGTTCATCTGCCGATGATATCATCAGCGTGTCAAAGGTCAGACCTAATCCGTCGGCGGAATGGCCCTTTAATATAAAGGGGTTAAGGCTGTCAAAAGTGCCAAAGGCGTAAAGATTAAGCGCGCCGCCTTTGGGAGCGTCGGGGTTTAGATAATCAAAATGGGTAAAGTCCTTTTTATACTTTGGTATGCCGTGCATGGCGATAGCGTGGGAAGGCGTGGCGGAAAGTTCGCTCGCCTCAAGCTTTAAGCCAAAGGTAAAAGTAAGGGTGAAAGCAAGAATAAGTAATAAAAAGGGGGTGCCGTGCATGTTATCGCGCATATTGCCTTTATTCTTCGCTATTTTCGCTATCTTCGCCGTCGTCCGCTTTGTGAGGTTTCCCATAACGGCTCAGGATTTCCTTTTTACGCTTTTCCCAATCGTAAGAGGCGGCTTTGGAATCCTCGGCAGGGTCGCCTTCCACTTCAAAAGTTACCTTGCTTTCCTTCTTCTTAAAAAAGGGCTTTTTTGCAGAAGGGGCAGAGGTGATGGGAATCTCGGTTACGGATATTTCTTCATAGGACTCGGAGACTTTTTCGGGCTTAGTATCTTCCTCGGGCACGGGCTCGTCGGTGAACAAGCTGCGAATATAGCTTTCGCTTATTTCCTCATCATCAAGGGGATTAGGCGAGGGCTTCTTTATATTCACGAGCTTTGTGTAAAGCGCACCGAGGCTGGAGTTCTCTATAATGTCAGCCAGCGGGCGATTGTTTTCGTTTAAGTTCAAAAGGTCGAACAGATGTTCAAACCTGTCGCAGAAAAGACGAATGGCGGCGGCTAATTCCTTATCATTTTCAACGCGGAAGGCGATGGTGCTGTCAAAGCCTTTTATATCGTTGGAATTATCCAAAATCACATTACAAAAAGCCCAGCGGTCGCCTTCGCTTACTTTGTGCCACAACTCCTCGACCGAGGATTTGCGCATAATGCCGAAGCGAATGGCTATTTCGGCGATGGTGTTGTTTAAGTCCGCAACCGCCGTGTCAATGTATTTAAGTGTCTCGCTGTTGCGCAGAAGCTCACGCGATTCAAGCAGATTCCTTGTGATGACGCTGTTCTGGTCCGAGGACTTTTTCATGTGGTAAAGCATAATTTCCAAGAACTTGCCCTGTCTTCTTATGGCAAAGGCGTAATGAATAAAGCCTATGACCACCCAAAGCATCACAACCGGCACAAACACGGCAGTGATGAAGAAAGCCAAATCCGATGGGTTCATGCTCATCATATTGTCCCAACCGATGCGGGTTTCAACATAAATGCCGGAAAGCCCCAGCCAGAAAATGGAAACAAATGCGGCTAAACAGAAAAAGATGACGGACAGCACGGTTTTATTCTCCCTTTTGTTAAAGTCGTTTTACCTTTATGATTCTTATATATGCTTTTGCGGTTTTTTAAAACAGGTTTTTAACTATTTTTTAACTAATAGGCTAAAAAGATTTTCCCTTTTTCGGGAATTGTGATAAAACCGCAGGCAATGAAGAAACAGTAAGAGGATTTTTATGGTTGAAGATACCGCTAACGGAATGGATTTTGAAAAGCCTATAAGGGAGCTTGAGGCGAAAATTGAAAGCTTGCGCCATACGAGCTCTGAGGACGGGCTTGATGTTATGGAAGATGTCGCGCGCCTTAGTGCGAAGCTGGAAAAGCAAATGAAGGCGATATATGCCAAGCTTACGCCGTGGCAAAAAGTGCAGGTGGCAAGGCACCCTTCGCGCCCGCATTTTTGCGACTATGTAAACGGGCTGTTTTCCGACTTTACGCCGCTTGCAGGCGACAGGCTTTATGGTGAGGATGCGGCGATTGTCGGTGGTCTTGCAAGGTTTTTGGGGCAGTCGGTGGTCGTTATCGGGCATGAAAAAGGAAACGATACCGAAATGCGCATTCGCCACAACTTCGGCATGGCAAAGCCCGAGGGATACCGCAAAGCAAAGCGGCTTATGGAATTGGCGTCAAAGTTTAAAATCCCCGTGATTACCTTGGTTGATACGGCGGGGGCTTATCCCGGTGTCGATGCCGAGGAGCGCGGGCAAGGTGTCGCCATTGCCGAGTCTATTGAAACTTGCCTTGAGATAGAAGTGCCGCTTGTCAGTGCGATAATCGGCGAAGGCGGCTCGGGCGGAGCGATTGCTCTGTCTGCGGCGGATAGGGTTCTTATGCTGGAGCATTCCATTTATTCCGTTATATCGCCCGAGGGGTGCGCTTCGATTTTGTGGCGGGATAAGGCGATGGCTAAGACTGCCGCCGAGGCTTTGCATTTAACTGCGCAAGATTTGCTTTCTTTTGGCATAATTGACGAGATTGTGGCAGAGCCTGTCGGCGGGGCGCACAGAAACCCCGAAGAAATGGTAAAAAAGCTGGGCAGTGCGCTGGATAAAAATCTGGGCGAGATAAAGAAATACAGCGGTGCGCGGCTTAAAGCGATGCGGCGCGAAAAGTTTTTGAAGCTTAAATAGCGTCTTTATGGTTTACAAAGCGCGGCTTCTAACTTAACTTTTTAAAAAGCGGGCGGGGTGCGCTTGTTGCTCCGTGCTCCTTTGAGGAAAACTTAAAAAGGACGAGGACGATGTTTTTTTGGCTTATTGCAATACCGTTTTTTGTAATCATCGCAATGTTTACGCTGTTTAGGCTGCCCAGTAGCGACCTTAATCAGCCCGAGGAAATCCAAGATGCCGCAATGGCTTTTCGCATGGCTCTGCAACACGACGCCGCCGCAAAGCTTATGGAAGATTATAAGGCGAATGGCGAGTCTACCTTTTTTGATCTCGGTTCGTATAATATCGAAGGGGACGATTGGAAAGTCACTCTTATGGAAAGCGGGTATTTGCCGGCAAGCTTTGTTTCCGATACCGACAACATCGTGACTTATGTAAGGTGCTTGAATTCCTTGCGTGAGATTACTTCGTGCCGGACGGCGACGGGCGTTTATATCGTGACGGCGGCGGCAGCTCCTTCCTCAAGCGCCATTACTTCGCGCTGGTTTGAGACGGCGGGGGCGGAAAGATTGGCAGAGCAGCTGGAAAAGTATTCGGGCAGCTTCCCCGTAAAGCAGGACGGCTTGGCAATTCCCGTAAGGCCCGTGAAGGAAGAGGACGAATCGGACGAGGACTTTGCGATAAGGCTTAATGCTTACAAGACCGCCAAAAGTGAATATATGAGACTGAAGCGGCGCTACTATAACTTTGGCGAGGGAATGCCGCGGCCGGATACTACGGTCGGGCAGGTGCGCGCCTATCCCTTTTACGGGGGCGAGGAAGCCGATGAAAGGGTTATTGTTCGGCGCATTCGCAGCGTAGAGGGCGGGACCGTAAATTATGACCTTACCCAAGTGCCGGTTGATATTCCCGATACCGAAGGTCAGCCTTTTGATTTTAACGGTGAGGCGGTGATTCTTACCGCGAGCTTTAAGCGGCCTAGTGCTTGTGTTGCCGATAGCGATTGTAACCCCGGTTATACTTGTAATGCGGGCGTATGCGAGCCGGCAACAACTTGTGTAACTTCTAATGATTGTGCTTTGGGTTATTATTGTAATGAAGGTAATTGCACTCAGGCGTCCTTTACTTGCGGCACAACGGACTATATAGAAACCGATACTTGGATACAGCAGTGGTCCGCTTGCTCCCGTTGTCCCGCAGGACAGTTTAAGAAGTATAAAACTTTAGGTGAAACCGAGGAAAATTCCGATTATCCCGTTGCCCATAATGCCGGATGCGTGAATATACCGGCACTTAACAGCTATACCGTCATGCCGGCAGGGCTTTATTCTGTGGATTCTGGTGATAATTTTTTAAGTATGGTAAACAATGCTAACATGTGGCACAGGCGAGTGAACATAACCTGTAACGGCAACAATGAAGAGTGGGATGTAGTGGGTCCTTTTCCAAATTGGTGGGAAGCGCAAGAGATATGTGCTAAACTGGGCAAGACTTTACCCGTAGATCATACCGTTTTCTTTACAAGTTGTAATGGAGAAACCAGAACACAAGTAATAAAATATGCTATCGCAGTCGGGACAGGGCAAACTCTGGAAGAGATAAATGTTATGAATGGTTCTTATGGATGGGACAGCACTACGGGAAATACTACCGGTTCAGACCATTCTGTTGTTCTGAATAGTAGTTTTGGTGCAGATGGTGTGCGTACCTTTGAGATGACTACAGATGGGTTTATAAATGGATGGCCTCGCAGCTATTCCGGTTTTGATACGTATGTGCTTTGCGGTCCGGCTCAATAATCTTTGTCCGTAGATGTTAATATGTTGCAAGTTTTGCGTAAGGGATTTATAATCCCGAGCCAATGTTGAAACTTGTTAAAATGGCGGAAAAATGCATATCGTTATAAGGTTCTTACTGCTGGGGTTTTTGTTATTTTTAATCTTTCTTTTTGCGACTTCCTGCTCCTCGGACGGGCAAAAGCCGGTAGAAGAGCGCTCGGTCGAATCCCTTTACAATGAAGGGTATCAGAAAATCCAAGCCGAAAATTACGCCGATGCCGCGAAAATGTTCGACGAGGTCGAGCGACAGCACCCTTATTCCTCTTGGGCGGCAAAGGCGCAACTTATGGCTGCTTATGCCTATTATGAAAACGAAAAATATGATGATGCAATAATGGCGCTGGATCGCTTTATCCAGCTTCACCCCGGCAATAAAGACGCCGCGTATGCTTATTACTTGCGGGCGCAATGCTATTACTTGCAGATATCCGATGTTTACCGCGACCAAAAGATGACTTTGCTTGCCAAAGATGCTTTGGCCGAGGTGTTCCGCAGATTTCCCGCAAGTCCTTATGCTCGTGATGCTCGTATCAAATACGACTTGACCGTCGACCATTTAGCGGGAAAGGAAATGGCTGTCGGGCGGTATTACCTTAATCGCGAAATGTATCTTGCCGCGCTTAACCGCTTTCAAGTGGTGATTATGCAGTATCAGACGACTACTCATATTGAGGAGGCGCTTTACCGCTTGGTTGAGACTTACACGGCGTTGGGGCTTAAGAAAGAGGCGGTGCGCGCGGCGGCGGTGCTGGGGCATAACTATCCCGCCTCGGAGTGGTATGAAATGGCGTATAAAGTAGCCGAACTTGACGAGGAAAAACTTGCCGAGCTTAAAAAGCAAGAGGCGGAGAACTCGTGGTTCGGTTGGGCAACCTTTTAAAAATGAAAGTAATAATGAAGGTGGTTTGCGGTGAGTGATACAGCGGCAAAAGATCCTAAAGATTTAACTGCGGAAGAAGCGGCGGAAGAGCTGGCACGGCTCGCCAGTGAAATTATTTATTATGATATAGCTTATCATCAGAACGATGCGCCGCTTATATCGGACGGCGAATATGATGCTTTGAAGCGGCGCAATGATGCTATCGAGGAGCGCTTTCCCGATCTTATTCGCAAGGATAGCCCGCGGTTCAGGGTGGGATATACTCCTTCCAAGGCTTTTAAAAAGGCGACGCACACCGTGCCGATGTTGTCGCTGGGGAATATATTTACCGACGAGGACGCCTTTGATTTTGTGGGAAGGGTGCGGAGTTTCTTGGGGCTTAAGGAAGGCGAGCCTTTGGATATCGTTGCCGAGCCCAAGATTGACGGGCTGTCGTTTTCCTCTCTTTATCAAGGCGGCGAATTCGTGCGCGGGGCAACTCGCGGCGACGGCGTGGTCGGCGAAGATGTTACGCAAAATATGCTTACCATTGCCGAGCTGCCAAAGCGCCTTAAAGGCGAGATAAAAAATATTGAAGTGCGCGGCGAGGTCTATATGAAAAAGGCGGATTTCTTTCGCCTTAACGAGGAGCAGGAGAAAAAAGGAAAACCGCTTTTCGCTAATCCCAGAAATGCCGCAGCGGGCTCGCTTCGCCAGCTTGATGCGGCAGTGACTGCGCGGCGCAAGCTGTCTATATTCGCCTATGCCTATGGTGAGCTTACGGATAAGGTGCCTTTTGTGACGCATTACGACTTTTTGGAGTGGCTTAGGGCGTCGGGCTTTCCCGTTAATCCCGAGATTCGCCTTTGCCATTCTGCCGAGGAGATTGTCAGCTTCTTCCACTATATCATGGATAAAAGGCCAAGCCTTTCTTATGACATTGACGGGGTGGTGTATAAGGTCAACCGCCTTGATTACCAAAGGCGGCTCGGATTCGTGTCGCGGGCGCCAAGGTGGGCTATCGCGCATAAGTTCCCCGCCGAGCAGGCGCGGACTATCCTTAGGAATATAAGAGTGCAGGTCGGGCGCATGGGGACGCTTACCCCCGTGGCGGACTTGGAGCCTGTGAATGTCGGCGGAGTCATGGTGTCGCACGCTACCTTGCACAACGAGGACGAAATAAAGCGCAAAGGGGTGCGTATCGGCGATACGGTTATTGTGCAGCGCGCGGGCGATGTTATTCCTCAAATCGTCGGGATTGACTTGGCAAAGCGGCCTCCTCATTCGGTGGATTTTGTCTTTCCCGAAGTTTGCCCCGTGTGCGGAAGTGTTGCCGTGCGCGAAGGCGATGAGGTGGCTCGCAAGTGCATGGGCGGGCTGCATTGTCCGGCGCAGGCGGTGGAAAGCCTTAAACACTTTGTATCGCGGGACGCCTTGGATATTCGCGGCTTGGGCGATAGGAATGTTGAGGAGTTTTACCACAAAGGTTGGCTTGCCGATGCATCTAAAATCTTTTCCCTTAAAGAGGACAGGTGGTTTGAGCTGCCTAATCTGGAAGGCTGGGGCGCAAAGTCCGCGACAAAGCTTTTTGATGCGATTGATAAGGTAAAAGAGGGTATCCCCTTGGACCGCTTTATCTATGCTTTGGGAATACCGCAAATCGGATCGGCGACGGCGCGGGTTCTGGCAAAGCAATACCTTTCGTTGACGCACTTTATGAATAGTATGAGCTCGGCGCAGGACAAGGATTCTCCCGCCTATCAGGAATTGGTCGCAATAGAGGGTATCGGCGAGTCTATGGCAGAGGATTTGCTGTTTTTCTTTGCCGATGAGAAAAATCAGGAAGTGGTTGCAAAAATTACCGCGCAAATGAAAGTGCTGGACTTTGTGCCGCCAAA
>CACZRW010000086.1 GCA_902783675.1 uncultured Pseudomonadota bacterium
ACAGAAGACTTCCATTATGGATCTATGCTTAAGACCATAAGGAACATCGGCGCTAACTACGCCAAACGCATGGAAGAAGTAGCTGGCAAGAAAGCAAACGCGGCCGAAAACACCATGCAAACTCTTGCCGACACTCTCAACAAGGCGGGAGCGAAGTATCACCCCAACCATGAATGGAAAGTAATTGGTGAGGGAATACGACTTATCAATAAAAATGGTGATGCTTACGATGGCGTGGATAGGGATACTTTCCACGACATAGAAAAAGCTTTGTTCCTTGCGGGCATGTATAGTGACCAACGTGCAGGAGCACAACAAGGAATAAGAAAAGGAGAATGGTCGGGAAGTTTTGAGATAGGCACACACTCCTCAAAAGCAGGCACTATTGTTGCTGAAATCAGTGTAATACCCGGTAAAACGCCCAATGTTAAAGAGGTGGCAAAGGTAGGTGTGAACTATTACAAACAGTTACAAAAGGTGTCTAAGAAAACACCCATAACAACGAGAATTGTAAACAAGCTGAGAAACCCTCGTTCTAACTAGTCGGCTAATCAGCTAACCAACAAACCAAACCTCCCCCGCCACCACGGGGGAGGTTTTTTGTAGCTTTTTTCCTTAATATATGCGACATTTTACCAAACATTAAATCATATTGACAAAAAGTTTTACATATTGTATCATACAGCAATCATTTAACTTAAGCAGGAGATTCAAATGAACAACACAGAAAAAATGCAAATGCTCGCCGATGTTCTTAATAAAACCTTAGAAAAACACTTCCCTGACTATGAATGGGTATTAGTTGACTATCCCGATATGCCCGACATCGATCCCGATATATATCTTGTCAGCAAAGGTGACGCCAATATAGATAGTAAAAATATTCAATCTGAAACAAAGCGGCATTTGAATTTTGCAGACTTCGGCGGAACAAAAATTATTCCAGGAGGAATAGAAAACGCAAACATTTGTAGCGGAATACAAAAAGCCCTAGACCTCTCTGGTTTGCACAATATAGGAAAGCGTGTTGAAGTAGGCTTCAAAGGTTTAGTAGTAGATGCAATACCCGTAAATAAAGGCAAGATTATTACTATTGAAACAATGGGAAATTTGATAGTCGATTCCGAAGATATAGAAAAAATAGGCAATAACTATAGCCAACACATGGAGGATATATTCGGCAGATATTCGCCTACGGCGGCCATGCAAAACCTTGTCGACACTCTCAATAAAGTAGGAAAGCCTTACCACCACGGCAACGAATTTATTGTAAAAGGGAAAAACAATAATCCTTGTATAGAAATTTCTTCTGCTGCAGAAGGAGCATATGATATGCAAGACGCTCTATACTCCTCACTCAGATACACAATTCATAATAACTACAATGCAGATGCACACAATAAACATGGGGGATTAGCAAGCATAACATTTAAAGAAAACTTTATTCTTGACGATGAAAGCATCAGGAAAATAGGTATAGGCTACTACAAGCAAATACGAAAACGACTTAATAAAGATGTAGATAAAGAGAAAACATCCCTGTCAACAAGGATTATAAACAAGCTGATAGGAAAAGAGCACTGCTGATAGCAAATCCCTAAAAACCCGAAAACCTCCCCCACCACCACGGGGGAGGTTTTTTGTGGCGTCTTGCTCTATTTTTTTCCCTTTTTATTCCGCTTCTTAAATCCGCTTACCGTAGTAATACTGTAAGGGGCGGACAGTGAGTTTTTCGGTTTTAAGCGCCACGATTGCATCAACAAAGACCTTCATACTCGGCACGGTCGTATAGTGCGGAATGTTGCGAAGAAGCGCATTTTGCCTGATAAGATAGCCGTCTTTGTGCTCTGTCACCTTATTATCGGCGGTAATCAGCACCAGCTTTATTTTACCGGAAATCATATCATCAACACAGTGCGGCCGCCCTTGCGACACACGATTTACGCGGCGCACTTCCTTAAGCCCCTTGCTTTGCAAATAAGCCGCAGTCCCGTCCGTCGCGCATATTGAAAAACCAAGTCCCAAAAGCTCCTTGCACAACGGCAAAACTCGCGGTTTGTCGTCATCTTTAACGGTGACAAAGACCTCGCCTTCCTCGGGCATGGCAAAGCCGGTGCTGCGCTGAGCCTTGGCAAAAGCAAGCCCAAGGTTCTTATCCACACCCATAACCTCGCCGGTTGACTTCATCTCGGGGCCAAGAACAATATCCGACCCGGGGAATCTGGCAAAAGGAAATACGACCTTTTTAACCGCGATATAGCCCAAGTCATCATTATTAGGAAGCGTAAACTCGGAAAGCTTCGCCCCTGTCATCACTTTGGTTGCGATTTTTGCCACTTCAACACCCGTGGCTTTGGCGACAAAGGGAATAGTCCTGCTCGCTCTCGGATTTACTTCCAATATGTAGATAAGCCCTTCGTGCACGGCGAATTGCACATTCATCAGCCCCTTAACCTTAAGCGCCAAAGCAATCTTTTTTGCCTGCTCTTTCATCTGATAGATGATGGTCTTGGGCAGTGAAAAAGGCGGCAAAGTGCAAGAGGAATCCCCCGAATGCACACCGGCCTCTTCTATCTGCTGCATCACACCGGCGACATACACTCTTTCGCCGTCCGCGATAACGTCAACATCAACCTCGTCCGACTCGTTCAAAAAGCGGTCTATCAGTATCGGATTGTCGCCCGTGACCCTCACCGCTTCATCAATATACCTGTTAAGCGATGAGTCGTCATAGACAATGCGCATAGCCCGCCCGCCAAGCACATACGAAGGACGAAGCAGTACGGGATAGCCGATTTTGTTCGCCACCACCAGCGCCTGCTTTCTGTCAAAGGCGATGCCGTTTTCGGGCTGCAACACATTCAAAGGCTCTAAAAACTCTTTGAACCTTTCCCTATCCTCAGCCAAGTCAATAGAATCCGGCGAAGTCCCCAAAACGGGAATCCCCTCCTCTTCCAAACTTTGCGAAAGTTTCAAAGGTGTTTGCCCTCCAAGCTGCACAATCACGCCCAAAAGCTCGCCTTTTGCTGCTTCGGTGCGCACAATTTCCAAAGTATCCTCTACCGTCAGCGGCTCAAAATAAAGCCTGTCCGAAGTGTCGTAATCTGTGGAAACCGTCTCGGGATTGCAGTTCACCATAATTGCCTCAATCCCAAGCTCTTTAAGCGCAAAGGCAGCATGACAGCAACAATAATCAAACTCTATCCCTTGCCCTATACGATTAGGCCCGCCACCGAAAATAATGACTTTGCGCCGCTCGGAAACATTAGCCTCATTCACCGCGGGCTCGTATTCGTAGGTAGAATACATATAGGAAATGACGGCGTCCTTTGTCCCTGCACAAGTATCAACTTTCTTATAAACGGGGTGAATGTTAAGCTTATTCCTCAGCGCGCGAACTTTGCGCTCGGATGTCCCGACAAGCTCCGCAATTCTGGAATCCGAAAAGCCCATATTTTTAAGCCTGAACAAGCCTTCCCTACCTTCGGGCAGGCCACCTGAACGCAAGTCATTTTCGGCATCAACCACATCTTTAACTTGCCGCAAAAACCACTTATCAATCTTGCACAGGTTATAAATCTCGTCCTCGGACATACCCTCGCGGAAAGCCTCGGCAACATACAAAAATCTGTCGGGACAAGTATAGGCAAGCATAGTTTGTATTTGCTCTTTTTTAGTGCCTTTTTCCTTATCAAAAGTTATCTCGTTAAAGCCGTTAAGTCCCGTCTCCAAAGACCGAAAAGCCTTTTGTATGGTCTCGTTAAAATTGCGTCCGATAGACATAACCTCACCGATAGACTTCATTGAAGTCCCAAGCACCGCCTCGGTATCGGGGAACTTTTCAAAAGTAAATCTGGGGACTTTGGCAACAACATAATCAACCGCAGGCTCAAAGAAATAGCTCCCTTCTCCGGTAACGCCGTTTACAATCTCGTCCAAAGTGTAACCGACCGCAAGCCTTGCCGTAACGGCAGCAATGGGAAATCCCGTAGCTTTAGAAGCCAGTGCCGACGACCGCGAGACTCGGGGGTTCATCTCAATAACAACCAACCTGCCACTATCGGGATTTAAGGCAAATTGAATATTAGAGCCTCCCGTATCCACCCCTATCTCGCGCAAAATTGCCAGCGACGCATCACGCATTTTTTGATATTCGGGAAGCGTAATGGAAAGTGCGGGAGCAACCGTGATAGAGTCCCCCGTATGCACTCCCATGGGATCAACATTTTCAATCGAGCACACCACGATGAAGTTATCTTTGGAGTCTCTCACGACTTCCATTTCCATTTCTTTCCATCCCAACACCGATTCCTCGACCAGCACCTCGGATATGGGCGAAGCGGCAAGCCCCGCCGCCACGATTTGCCGAAACTCCTCGGTATTATGAGCAGTGCCGCTACCCTGCCCGCCCAGTGTAAACGAAGGACGAACAATCGCTGGCAACCCCACTTCCACCAAAGCGTCCTCGGCATCTTGCATATTCCTGCACACTTTGGATTTAGGCGACTCAAGCCCGATTTTGGTCATGGCGTCCTTAAACAACTGCCTATCCTCGGCGCGCTCTATAACCTCGGCCTTTGCCCCTATCATCTTAACGCCGTATTTAGCAAGCACCCCAGCCCGCTCTAAATCCATAGCGGCATTAAGCGCAGTCTGCCCTCCCATATTAGGCAGCACCGCATCAATTTTTTCCTTTACGATTATCTGCTCAATGGCCTCGGTTGTAATCGGCTCAACATAAGTCGCATCCGCCATGTTGGGGTCGGTCATAATCGTTGCGGGATTGGAATTGATAAGCACGACTCGGTAGCCTTCCGCCTTTAAGGCCTTGCAAGCCTGCGCGCCGGAATAATCAAACTCGCACGCCTGCCCGATAACAATAGGTCCTGCCCCGATGATAAGAATGTTTTTTATATCTGTTCTTTTTGGCATTTTAGTCCACCTTCATATCCATTGCTTTTTTCTTTAGCTTTTCCACATCAATCCCTTTTTTGTCATAGGCGATTATCCCGAAAAGCCCTCCCCTGGCACTTTTTATTTTCTGTAAAAGCGCCCGCGTATCCAGTTCGCAAATCCCGACGATTTTCTCTTTTTCCAAAAAGGAAACAAGCTCCGTTTTCGCTCTGTAATTAGACGCCAAAGTCGGATAATTGCGAACGATAACACCTGCCACCTGTCCCGCTTTAGAAAGCGAATCCTCGGCGTTTATTCCGACATTTCCGATATGCGGAAAGGTAAACAACATTACCTTTCCTTTATTCATGGGATTTGTGATTATTTCCTGATAGCCGATGGCAGCAGTAGTAAAAGCTATCTCGCCGCTTGCCTCGCCCTCATACCCAAAACCTTTAGCAAAAAAAAAACTGCCCGTCTTTGGTAACCAAAGCGGCAGTAGCCTTTCCTTTTTCAGTATTCATAGTTTTTCTCCAATCTCTATGCACTGAAGATAATGTTCTAACAAAAAGATTTTATTGTGGCAACCCACAAAACAAACACATCTATAAAAAGGCCGTTCCCTCAAACGCCATATTTGTATCGCCGGTCATCAAGACATCGCCTTCCCAAGTCCACGAAATAGTAAGTGTCCCGCCGTCCATTTCTATTTTTGCCTCGCGGTTGGAAAGCCCCTTACGCACTGCCGCAACCAAAGTCGCCGAAGCACCCGTCCCGCACGCTGCAGTAACACCGGCGCCACGCTCCCACACCCGCATACGGATATGATCGGGAGCAAGAATCTCTGCGAATTCGACATTAGTCCGCTCGGGGAACATCTCATGATTTTCAATTATCGGACCGAACTTCGTAATATCAAGACTCATCACCTCTTTAACAAAAAACACCGCGTGAGGATTACCGACATTAACCGCCACGGGCAAAGGAAGATCGTCCACGATTCCCATAACGGACAAAGTATCCGTGGACTTCGCCAAAGGAATATCATTCCACGCCGTCTTGGGCTTACCCATATTTACGGTTATTTGCTCGCCTTTAAAGACTTCCAAAACTCTATCGTGAGGGGCCTCTATTTTTAGGCTTTGCGCTTTTTTCTCATCAAGCAAGAGCTTG
Source organism: uncultured Pseudomonadota bacterium (assembly GCA_902783675.1). Classification (GTDB taxonomy): domain Bacteria; phylum Pseudomonadota; class Alphaproteobacteria; order CACZRW01; family CACZRW01; genus CACZRW01. Next base: position 6,067 of record CACZRW010000086.1, read on the forward strand.
CCGACGCACCGCGCCCCGTTTCCGCAAGCTCCCGCGCTGCTGCCGTCTGCGTTAAATATCACCATTTTCGCGGCATGTAATTTAGGATCCGAGGGCTTACGCAAAATAATCATCTGATCAAAGCCCACACCGGTTTTGCGATTAGCCAGCCTTACGATATTTTCTGCCGTAAGCTTGTAGCTCTTTTTGCGCTCGTCAATAATCATAAAATCGTTGCCGAGCCCGTCCATTTTTACAAAAGGTATTTTTCGCATTTATATCTCGCCTTTTTCTTTTAAGTCCTTAATTCGCATAATGGCCTCAAGCGCGTCCTCTCGCTTGCCGAGAGCCGAAAACCGCATAAATCCCTCGCCACATTTGCCAAATCCGCTGCCGGGTGTGCAAATAACAAACGCCCTTGAAAGCAGCTTTTCAAAAAAGCCCCACGAGGAAAGTCCCGTTTTGGATATGTCCGCCCAAATATAAGGAGCATTATCTCCGCCAAAGCACTTAAAGCCGATTTCCTCCAAGCCTTTTTTTATAATCTTGGCATTTTCCAAGTAGTAGGAAATGACCTCGGCAACCTCTTTTTTGCCTTCATCGGAAAAGACCGCCTCGGCGCCCTTTTGCACGATATAGGACACGCCGTTAAACTTTGTCGAAGTCCGCCTTATCCACATTGCGTTAAGGCCGGAAAGCTCCTTAGGCACCACCATGTAGGCGCACCTTACACCCGTAAATCCGGCGGTTTTGGAAAACGAGCGCGTTTCAATCGCAACCTTTTTCGCTCCCGCTATCTCATAAATAGACTTGGGGACACTTTTATCCCTTACGAACTCTTTATAAGCGGAATCAAAAATAATAAGCGCATCATTTTTACTTGCATAATCAACAAAGGCTTTAAGCTGCTCTTTGCTCGCCACCGCACCTGTAGGATTGTTAGGTGAACAAAGATAAATCACATCAACTTTTTCCTTTGGCATTTCGGGCATGAAATTATTTTCCGCCCTGCAAGGAAGGTAAACAATCTTCCTTCCCGCCATAATGTTGCTGTCCCTATACACGGGATACACGGGATCGGGAATAGCGACAACGCAATCCGCCGCAAATAACTCTTGCACATTAGCCACATCGCATTTAGATCCGTCCGAAACGAAAACCTCGTCCACGCTGATATCAATCCCAAAATCCTGATAGTCGTTTTTGGCAATCGCCTCGCGCAAGAAAGCATAACCGAGCTCGGGAGGATAGCCGCGCATAGTGCTGTCATCGGCCATCTCTGTCAAAGCATTTTGCATTGCCTTTATGGAAGTGTTGGGGATATGTCTGGACACATCACCGATTCCCAAACTTATGATTTTGGCATCGGGATTTTTTTCTTTCACTTCACGCGCCTTGTTCCCCATATCTCTGAACAAATACGAGGGCAATAGATCGGCATAGAACGGATTAACTTTGACCATTTTTACTCACGAATAAACAAAAAGAACAACGGCTGTATTGTTCATCTTTTAATTTTCACTGGCAAGTAAATTATCACGCGCTTGCGGCTTGTTCTTTCACGAACCGGCATATTTTATCATAAGCTCTGGCCTCTATCTGGCGCACCCGCTCACGACTTACGCCGAATCTCGTACCCAAGTCCTCTAAAGTAACCGGTTCTTCTTTAAGATACCGCGCCACGATAATCTCACGCTCGCGCTCATTAAGACTTTGCATCGCCTCGGCAAACAATTTTTTACGAAGGCGAGTTTCCTCACTTTCCGCCAAAACCAACTCTTGCGAAGGAGCGCTATCCACCAAGAAGTCCTGTCTTTCAAAACCGTCCCCTTCGGCATTTTGCACATTCGCCGGAGCATTTAAAGAGACATCGCCGGCAATTCTGGCATTCATTTCGCATATATCTCTTTTATCCACACCCAAGGTCTTGGATATTTTTATCAAAGAGGCGTTATCAATTTCCGCACTATCGTAAAGACCAAGCTTTGCCTTAATTCTTCCCAAGTTATAAAACAGTTTCTTTTGCGCGGCTATCGTCCCTATGCGCACCAGCGACCACGATTTAAGGATAAAGTCGTGTAGCTCCGCTTTTATCCACCACATTGCATAAGTAGAAAGCCTGAAGCCTTTATCAGGATTAAACTTTTTCACCGCCATCATAAGCCCGATATTCGCTTCGGATATCAAATCCGCGATAGGCAAGCCGTAACTTCTGTAAGCGATGGCAATCTTTGCCGCCAGTCGCAAATGAGAAGTGACCAACTTATGTGCCGCGCTCAAATCGTCATATTCTTGATAGCGTTTGGCGAGCATATACTCATCTTTCGCGTCAAGGACGGGGAACCTTTTTATAGACTGAAGATATGAGGAAACACCGTTTAAAGCAACAATCGGTAAAGCAATTTCTGCCATAATTATATCCTTCTTTCATAAGCAATACAAATAGCTACAGACCCAGCATTAGGCATCTGTAACCTTGTATTTTATCCCTAAAAGCTCTAAAGTCAACTATAATTACGGACGGCGAAGGAACAAACATGACGAAGCAGAAAATTATCTTTATCCTAAGGTGCATTCTGGCTCTCCCGCTTGCCGCTTTCATCGGTTACGCCGCCGTCATCACTTTTATGGGAGGAGAAAAGCTCCTGTGCGTCCTGGCATCAGGCATTCCGTTTTACTGCTTCAACCCTTATTTTGACTACATCGCCAGAGTTATTTTGTTCTCAAGCTGCTTTATGGCAAGTATTTACCATATAATTCCGACACATAAACACTTTATTATTTTAACTCTCGGCATAATTTTAAGTAGTTTATACATAGGGTTTAGTGCATTTTACTATACCGAAAGCAAAGATTTACTTCATCATTACTCGATATCCTCTTTCATAGGAGGTGTTTATACTTTGATTATGGCATATCAAACCTATAAGCACCGCTTTAGAGACATGTGGTAGCTAAACCGCTTCACCGACCAGATTATTAAGCGCCGCTTTGGTAATTTTTACCTTAACAATGCGCCCGACAATATCCTCATCAAAAGGCACGATAACCGTCTGCATATAGGGACTATGCCCCACGAATTCTCCCGCTTTACTGCCTTTGCCTTCAATCAAAACATCCAGCTCTTTGCCTAAGCAATTCTTGTTAAACGAAAGCTGATGCTCTTGCAGTTTTGCCTGAAGGACGGTAAGCCTCTCGCCCTTTATATCCTCGGGCACTTGCCCCTTCATTGCCGCGCCAACAGTCCCTGCCCTTGGCGAGTATTTAAAAGAAAAAGACGAAGCAAACCTGACCTTATCAAGTAATTTTAAAGTATTATTAAAATCATCTTCATTTTCGCCGGCAAAGCCGACAATAAAATCCGAAGAAATAGCAATATCGGCACGCACCGCGCGTAATTTTTCTATAATTTTACTATATTCCTGCACGGTATATCTGCGATTCATCGCCTTTAATACTTTGTCCGAACCCGATTGTATCGGCAAATGTAAGTAAGGCATAAGTTTAGGCTCTTTACCGAAAGCCTCTATCAGTTCATCCGTCATGTCGGAAGGGTAAGAAGTAACAAAGCGTATGCGATAAAGCCCTTCAATCTTTGCCAGCGCATATATAAGCTTATCAAGCGACGAAGCCTTGCCGTTTTCATCTTCTCCGTGCCAAGCATTAACATTTTGCCCCAAAAGCACAATTTCCTTGGCCCCTTTGGCAACCATATCCTTCGCTTCGGCCACAACATCGGCGAACGGACGCGAATACTCTGCCCCACGCGTATAAGGCACGACACAATAAGAGCAAAACCTGTCGCACCCTTCCTGAATTGCCAAGAAAGACACCGCTGCACAATCCGTATGTTTTGGCAGAAAATCAAATTTCGACTCCGTAGGAAAGTCCGCCTCTACCACTCTAATTCCTCGCTGTGCCCCGACTTCAAGCAGCTTTTGCCCCAACAAATGGTAGCATTGCGGACCAAGAGCAATATCCACACCCTTCGCCCTTGCCAGAAACTCATCGGCAAAAGCCTGCACCACGCAGCCCGCTACCACTATAATCAGGTTAGGATTTTGCTTTTTAAACGGCGTATAGCGACCCAGCTCGGAAAAGACCTTATCGGAAGCCTTCTCCCTGATGTGGCAAGTGTTTATGATGATGACATCGGCTTCTTCGGGATTATCGGTCTTTTCATACCCCAGCCCCGCCATAATATCCGCCATTCTGCCGGAATCATAAACATTCATCTGACAGCCGAAGGTTTTGATAAAAACTTTTTTAAAAGGCTTTTCCAAAGAGTGCCCCTTTTTATTTTGTTATTTCTTGTATTCGGCGGCTTTTTGCCTAAGCTCTGCCAAAGCCGCCGCTCTCGCATCGCCCTCTGCTTCATAGCCCGCCATAAAATCCTGATACTCGTCCTGATTAAGAGCAAGCTTTGCCATCTGGAACACTTTTTGTTGCTTAAAGACCCCCGCCGCCACCATAGCATCTTTTTTCTCACGACTTGAGACCAAAGAATCAAGCTGTTTAAGATACTTAACCGCCTTGTCGGAATCGGCGGTATCTTTGAGCGGATAAATCCATTTGTTATCAGGCTTTTCCGCCGCCAACAAAAGCCACTTATATCCTTCTGTTCTGTCGGAACTGGAGGCATTTCCCAAAACCAGATCCACACCTATCATCATTTGTGCAGGCGCATAACCAAGCTCCGCCGCTTTTAAATAGTATTTCTTAGCCGCTCGCTTATCCGGATAAGATATTCCCAAGCCTTTTGCATAAAGCGCCGCCAACTTATACATGGACGCGGCATCTTCCTTGGACGCACACATCCGATAATAATTCACAGCTTGTTTGTAATTTCCCTTTTTGACAGCCTCATCGGCATTGCCACAAGCGGCATTTGCGGACAAAGCCGCCGCAAGAAAGACCGCTAACAGGACCAAAAACTTATACAAGACGACTCTCCACTTAGTTAAAAGTTACGAGACATCTTACTCGCCCAAGTTTCCTTTTTCAAGGTTTCCGATAATTTCCGCCATATCATGAGTATCATCACCGATATCGGACGCATCTTCTATAATAGCAAGCTCATCTTCCTCCGGTTCAACGCTTCCATCAACTACATCGTCCTCGGAAAAAGGAATATCATCGTCATTTTCAAGCACATTCTTTTTGGCTTTTTTAGCTTTAGACGCAAAGGAATGTTTAAGAAGCTCTTCCAGACTGAACTCCCCTCCGCATTTAGGACATTTCACAGGATTTTTGCCAAGATCGTAAAACTTTGCGCCACATGAAGGACACACGCGCTTTGTTCCCCACTTATTTTTATCCACCATATTACTCTCCATAAAAAACAAAAAGCTTTCCAGTGCGCCGATTTGCCACATCTTTATATCAATGTCAAAGATTATTTTTCACAATTTTCTTTGCCATAATTTCAAGGCCTCTGTATAATCCCCGAAAACCAGTAATTTCAAGGGATATATACTTTATGATAATCGCCATAGACGGACCTGCCGCAGCAGGTAAAGGCACCATAGCAACGGGACTTGCCGACCACTTTAACTTCGCTTTTTTGGATACGGGCAGAGTCTATCGCGCCGTCGGGCTTGCCATGCTGGAGAAGAATCTTGACCCGGCCGACGAGGATTTAGCGGAGAAAGCCGCCGTTTCCCTGTCCCACACCAACCTTCACACTCTTTTGGCGAATCCAAAAATAAGGGACGAGGCGACCGGTCTTGCCGCATCAATTGTCGCCGCCCGGCCCAAAGTGCGAAAGGCGCTTTTAGATGTCCAGCGAAACTTTGCTCACAATCCCTATTTCCCCGACAACACCAAGGCAAAAGGCGCAGTTTTGGACGGCCGCGACATCGGCACGACGGTCTGCCCCGACGCCGACATAAAGTTCTTTGTAACCGCCTCGGACGAAATAAGAGCGAAAAGGCGATTTAAAGAGTTGCAATTAAAAGATAAATCCGTTATATACGAACACGTTTTGGCCGACATGCTTACCCGTGATAAGCGCGACAGAACAAGGAATATCGCACCTTTAGCTCCTGCGAAAGACGCTTTTATCCTTGATACTTCGGACTTAGACATTGATGCGGCAATCGCCAAAGCCATAGAGCATGCAAGCACTTTCATTTCTTAAAATCGGGCGCAAGAAAGTGTTTGTGAGTGAGTCGCGCCAAGACCGTTGGCAAACCAACCGGCAGGATAAAACTAAATAAAAGAATACAAAGGAAAATACTATCATGACAAAAGAGAAAACAGAGGAGCTTATGCCCTCTACGGAAGATTTTGCAGCTTTGCTGGATGAATCTTTCAAAAGCAAATCCGGCTTTGAGGGTCAAGTCGTAAAAGGCACCGTCATCGCCATTGAAGGAGATTTTGCGATTTTAGATGTCGGGCTTAAATCCGAAGGCAGAATCCCCCTTCGCGACTGTGGCAAGACCGAGCCGCAAATCGGCGACAAGATTGATGTTTACATCGATCGCTACGAAGACAGGGACGGCATGGTCGTCCTTTCCCGCGAAAAGGCTCGCCGCGAAGAAGCATGGGGAGAGCTTGAAGAATCCCTTAACAAGGGCGAGCGCGTAACCGGCACCATTTTCGGCAAAGTAAAAGGCGGCTTCACCGTTGACTTAAACGGCGCGACGGCATTCTTGCCCGGCTCGCAAGTTGATGTTCGCCCGATCCGTGACATCAGCTCGCTTATGGGTGTTCCGCAACCCTTCCAACTTTTAAAGATGGACAAGGCGCGCGGCAACATCGTTGTTTCCCGCCGAGCTGTATTGGAAGAGACTCGTGCCGAGCAACGCGGCGAAATCATCAAGAACCTTGGCGAAGGTCAAGTCGTTGACGGCATTGTGAAGAACATCACCGACTACGGCGCGTTCATTGACCTTGGCGGAGTTGATGGCCTTTTGCATGTTACCGATCTTTCGTGGAAGCGCATTAACCACCCCAGCGAAGTCTTGACCGTCGGCCAGCCCGTAAAGGTCCAGATTATCCGCTTTAACCCCGAGACCCAGCGCATCAGCCTTGGCATGAAGCAGCTTGACAGCGATCCTTGGGCCGGTGTTGAGGAGCGTTTCCCGCTTGGAGCAAAGGTAAAAGGCACGGTTACGAACATCACCGACTACGGCGCGTTTATCGAGCTTGACAAAGGCGTTGAGGGTCTTGTCCATGTTTCCGAAATGAGCTGGACGAAGAAGAATGTTCACCCGAGCAAACTCCTTTCCACTTCGCAAGAAGTTGAAGTTGTCGTTCTGGATGTGGACCAAAGCAAACGCCGCATTTCTCTTGGCTTAAAGCAGTGCATGGAGAACCCGTGGAAGAAGTTTGCCGCTTCGACTCCTGTCGGCTCTGTCATTGAAGGCGAGATTCGCAACATCACCGAATTCGGCTTGTTTGTCGCGCTTGATGACGAGATTGACGGCATGGTTCACCTTTCCGACTTGGATTGGACGAAGTCCGGCGACGAAGCTGTAAAGGACTACAAGAAGGGCGATGTTATCAAAGCCAAAGTCCTTGACATTGATGTTGAGAAAGAGCGCGTAAGCCTTGGCATCAAGCAACTTACCGAAGATCCTTTCGGCGGTGCGGCCACTTCCATGAAGAAGGGCGATGTTGTCACCTGCATCATCTCGGGCATTACCGAGGGCGGTGTTGAAGTTGAAGTAAACGGCATGAAGGGCTTTATTCGCAAGTCCGACCTTTCCCGCGAGCGTTCCGAGCAGCAGCCCGAGCGTTTTGCCGTCGGTGACAAGGTTGACGCCAAGATTACCCTGATTGACGCCAAGAACCACAAGTTCAACCTTTCCATAAAGGCGAAAGAAATTGCCGACGAGAAGCAAGCTCTTTCCGAATATGGTTCGACGGATTCGGGTGCATCTTTAGGCGACATCTTGGGCGCGGCTCTTATCAAGAAGAATGGTAAGCTTGCCGAGAAAGAAGCCGCGGAAGAAGCTCCGAAAAAGGAAAAGAAAACTGCTTCTAAAGCCAAAAAGGCATCGGCTAAGTCCGAAGCCAAGGCGGAAGATAAAGCAGAGGAAAAAGCCGAGGACAAGGCCGAAGCTAAAGCCGAGGCTGAGGAACCTGCAAAGGAATCCAAAGACTAGCTTTTCCTTAAGGCAAAACACCAAACAAAAAACCGAAGGCATCCCCTTCGGTTTTTTATTTTGCCCCTTGCAACTCCCGTCATTCTCTCGCCCTACCCCCTTCCTCATTCCTCATTCCTCATTCCTCATTTCTCATTCCTCATTATTTTCCCGTCATTTTCAGCCGCAGGCTGGGAATCCAGGGGCAAAGCCATAAACGGCGGTAGCCGTAATTTTTTTAAAAAAGACCGTTAAAAAAAGGGAAAAACCTAAAAAAAATTCCCCCTCCCTTGACGGGAGGGGGTAAGGGGGTGGGTGACGGCGTAAGCCGTAAATAAACCATAAGCCTTAA
>CACZRW010000087.1 GCA_902783675.1 uncultured Pseudomonadota bacterium
AGATGCATATCAAAACCGCTTTCCAAGCAAATTGCCGTCCACATCGGACAAAGCAACGCTTCGCGCACCCGCAACTGCAACCTTACCGAAGACGAAATAAATTACATTTACGACCTCGGTTATCGCCGCTTTAAGTTACAAGGGCGAAACGAAAACCGCGGGTCATTCTTATATGATGTAACCAAATATATGCTTGAGCCGACAATAATCGCTCCGCTTGTGTATAAAGCTATGGTGAACTAAGAAGCACCGGCAACAGCCGCTTGATATCCTGTGCCTTCATACCCTTAAAGAAAGCAAAAGGAATAATGATTGCCTGCCCGATTTTGCCGGCAGAAACTTTATCCAACTCCTCGCCGCTTTTAGCATCAATAACTTTGGCTATTTTGACTTTAAGAGGCTCAAATTGATAGGGCGAAAGGAACTCTATCTCGTCCTCTTTTTGAATGCGATTGTTGACTGTCATCGCCAAGGCATCTTCGCGCACTTCGCTCACGGTTCCGACCGATAATCTTCCGCCCGTGCTTAAAGTTGATTGATAATTATAATCCACCGCCTTTGGCATACCTTCAAAAAAGCCCAAAGTAAAACCTCGCGATTGCATGGTAGCAAGCTCGTCCATAAACGGCTCAGCTCGCCACTTTTCGGGGCTTTCATACCAAGCATCAATTGCCCTGCGATATATCCGCGAAGTCATTGCCACATAATAATCGCTTTTGTGCCGCCCTTCTATTTTCAAGCTGTCTATACCCAGCGCCAAAATATCGGCAAGCTTCGGCATAAGGCATAAATCTTTTGAGTTCATCAAATAAGTGCCTTTATCGTCCTCTTCAATAGGAATGAACTCACCGGGGCGTTCTTCTTCCTCTAAATAAACCTTATACTTCCAGCGGCAGGAATGCGCACACAGCCCCTTATTCGCAGGACGCCCTGCCATAAAAGACGATAACAAGCACCGCCCCGAATAGCTCATACACATAGCCCCGTGCACAAACATTTCCAAACGGATATCCGGGCACTTCGCTCTTATTTCCTTTATCTCGGCAAAGCCTACCTCGCGCCCCAAGACACAAAGCTTCGCCCCCATATCCTGCCAAAACTTCACGGTAAGCCACGAGCAAACATTTGCCTGAGTGGAAATATGGAGAGGTATTTCACTTGCATTTTCTCGCATAAAAGCAAAGACGCCGGGATCGGACACAATCACTCCGTCGGGACGAACCTCCCGCAAAGTCTTTACAAACACCGGCAATTTTTTGATATCATCGTTATGCGTAAAAAGGTTAAGAGTAAGATAGACCTTTTTGCCCATACTATGAGCATACTCTATTCCTTCCACCAAAGTATCCAAAACGAACTCGGAATTAGCTCTTAGCGACAAATCCGGAGCACCGGCATACACGGCATCTGCTCCGTAAAGTATCGCCGTCTTGAGTCTGCTTGGCGAGCCTGCCGGCACTAACAATTCCGCCTTTCTCATGGCTCTTCTTCCTTTGCTTCTTCCGCCGAGCTCATCATCAGCTTAATGCGGTTAAGCTGGTTAACTTCGCTGGCGCCCGAATCATAATCAATTGCAACGATATTAGCCTTTTCATAGCGGCGTTTTAGCTCCTTTATCACGCCTTTTCCGGTAATATGATTAGGCAAGCAGGCAAAAGGTTGCACGCAAATTATATTAGGCGCGCCCTCCTCTATCAGCTCAATCATCTCGGCCGTAAGCAACCACCCCTCGCCCATTTGATTGCACACCGAAACAACCTCTTTTACTTTGTCCGCCAGTTGCTCGGTAGTCCCGAAGGAACAGAATCTTTTGCTGTTTTTAAGTGCCTTGCGAATAGGCTTTCTGAAGTAATTTTCTATAAAGCTTATGAGCAGGACACTGCGGATTCTGTGCCGTAATCTCCCCGCAAGATACATATGATTGTGCACATTATTGACCAGCACATAGTTTACAAAGTCCAAAAAGTCGGGAACAACCGCCTCGCCGCCTTCCTTCTCCACAACCGAAACCAGCTTGTTATTTGCGCCGGGGTGAAACTTTACCAATATCTCGCCGACGATTCCCACTTTAGGCTTTTTAATATCAAGCAACTCCAGATTATCAAAGTCGCGCACGATTGCCTTTACATTACGCACAAAGTCCTTACGCGTGGTCTTGGCGATTTGCTTTTGCAGCTTGGCGAACCACATCTCAACCAAGTTGTCCACCGCCCCCGCATCAGCTTCATAAGGACGAGTAGCATTCGAAACCCGCATAAGCAAATCACCATAAGCAAAGCCCATTATCAAGCGCTTGAAAGCATCGGGAGTAACCTTTAAAGCCCCCTCGCTCATATGTTGCATGTTAAGCGCGATTATAGGCACATCGGGGAATCCCGCCTTAATCACCGCCGCCTTTAAAAAGCTTATATAGTTTGTCGCGCGACAACCTCCGCTGGTTTGCGATATTATCAAAGCGGTTCTGCTCGTGTCATACTTGCCGGATTTAAGCGCGGATATAAGCTGCCCCACCACGATAATGGCAGGATAGCAAGCATCGTTATTCACATAGCGAAGTCCTTCGTCAACCATGGACCTGTCAAAATCGGGAAGCACTTCAATGTTATATCCGAGCGGTGCCAAGACATCATGAATAAGTCTGAAATGCACCGGCGACATTTGCGGACAAAGTATGGTGTAAGTATCCTTCATACTTCCTTTAAAGTCCTTTGCCTGTAAAGGCGGCTTTATATGCACGGGCTCATCGTCATCACGCATGGCGGCCAAAAGCGACCTTATTCTGATACGCACCGCACCAAGATTAGACCCTTCGTCAATCTTCAAAACGGTATATATCTTCCCCGCCGCGGATAAAATATCCTCAACCTGCTCGGTGGTAATAGCGTCAATTCCGCACCCGAAGGAATTAAGCTGCACGAACTCAAAGTTTTTATTCATCGCCACAAAATTAGCGGCGCGATACAAGCGCGAATGATAAACCCACTGATCAATCACCCGTAAAGGAAAGGAGAAAATCGTGCCCAGATGCGCAACGGAATCCTCCGTCAAAACGGGGATCCCTTCGGACGCAATTTTATCGGGAATCCCGTGATTGATGAACGGATCCAAATGATAAGGCCGCCCCGAAAGCACTATTCCCTTGCCCTTTTCTGCTTGAATCTGTTTTACAACTTCCGCGCCTAACGCTCTGATTTCTCGTCTGAAAGCGTCGCGTTCCTTTGCCGCCGCCTTTACCGCGCGCTTTACTTCCTTCGCCGTAATTCCGAACTCCTTAAACTCGGCAAGGAACCTTTTTTTTAAAACTCGCAAATCTTGGATAGGCAAAAAAGGCTCTATAAATCTGATCCCCTTTTCCTTGATTATATCCATGTTGAGCCGCACGACTTCGGGATACGAAGTAACCACGGGACAGTTATATTGCGCATGAGCGTCAAAGAACTCCTTGTCCTCATAAGGCACACAAGGATAAAAAATGTTGGTAATGCCTTTATCAATCAAGTTGATTATATGCCCGTGGACCACCTTTGCGGGAAAGCAAACCGTTTGCGAAGTTATGCTATCCAAACCGGCATTAAACAGCGTTCGGGAAGACGCATCGGAAAGCACCACTTCAAACCCCAGTTCGCTGAGCAAAGTGAACCAAAAGGGATAATCCTCATACATATTAAGCACTCTGGGGATTCCGATTTTTCCTCTTGGCGCGCCTTCAATCGGCTTATAATGATTAAACAGGCGGTCATATTTATAAGCAAACATATTAAAGGCTTTCTTGCCACCCATACCTAAACCTGCACCTTTTTCGCACCGATTACCTGAGATAAACTTTTTTCCGTTGGTAAAGGTTGACACGGTAAGTAAACAATTATTGCTGCACTTTCCGCAATGCACGGAGCGATTTTCAACTTTAAAGTCCCCGATAGCGTCCTTATCAAGCAAAGAAGTTTTCTCAATCCCCGCCTCCATGGCTATCAGCGCAGAGCCATAAGCTCCCATAAGTCCGGAGATATTAGGGCGCACCACCTCGCGCCCGATAACAAGCTCCAACGCTTTTAGAACCGCGTCGTTATAAAAAGTGCCGCCTTGCACCACGACTTTGGTTCCCAAAGCCTCGGGCGAAGCAATCTTAATCACCTTATACAAAGCGTTCTTTACGACCGAATAAGCAAGACCGGCAGAAATATCTCCGACCGTAGCCCCCTCTTTTTGCGATTGCTTTATTTTAGAGTTCATAAAGACCGTGCAACGCGACCCGAGATCAACGGGATTTTTTGCCTCTATTGCCTTATTCACGAACTCGGCCATTGACAGCCCCAAGCTATCGGCGAAAGTTGAAAGGAAAGATCCGCACCCCGACGAACAAGCCTCGTTCAGGACGATTTTATCAATCACTCCATCCTTGATATAGATACACTTCATATCCTGCCCGCCTATATCAAGTATGAAAGAGACATCAGGTTCAAAATGTGCCGCCGCCTTATAGTGG
>CACZRW010000088.1 GCA_902783675.1 uncultured Pseudomonadota bacterium
GGTATTTCAACCTTGCATGAGTGCCGTCACAAAAGGGTTTGTTCGCCGAATTGCCGCAACGGCAAAGGGCTTGGCGGTTGCGGATTTTATAGACTTTGCCGTCGGCGCCTTCTATCCTTATTTTGCCTTTTACGAACAGTCCCGCACTGCAAGATATGCCAATGTCTTCCAGCACGGATATTTCTTTATCCAGCTTTGGCTCTATGATTTCATCGGTGCCGTTTTTCTTTATCATCAGGCGGCCGGCGGGGCAGTTACATACCTCTCTTACCGCGAGCTCGTTTGCCTCTTTGCTTTCATCTTCCACCAAGTTCCACGCCTTGCCATAGGCCTCGCAAAAGCGGGCAAAGGCGCAGTAAACTTCGTTGTCGAGCAAGGTGTAGGCGGGACCTTCGAACACTTCGGCGCCTTCTTGGGCAGGCTTATGGTCGGCGGTTTCGGTGCCGTCGAAGTGAGCCTTTTTGTGCGTGCCGTCGCAGAAGGGAGCGTGCTTTGACTTACCGCAACGGCAAAGGGCAACGGGTTTGCCGTCGTTTTCAACTTTGAACTTTTTGCCCTCTTTATAGTCCCATGAGGCGCCTTCGGAATTGGGCTTTATAAACTCTTGTTTCAATATGGGCGCGCCGTAGACGAGGTAAGGTCCGTCCTTGGTTACTTTGATATAGACCTCTTGGCTGCTTTTAATGTATTTGCATTCGGTCATGAGAAAATCTCCTTTTCGTGCCGAAGTAAATTGTCGGACAGAAAAGGAGACTTGAGAATATATTAAAAGGATTAGCGGCTAGAATCTAAAATCGTTACCGGTGCCGTTTTTAATTTCCTCGACATGCTTTGCGGCAATTTCGCGGACTTTGTCCTTGGGGATTTTTGCCAGTTCGCGCTCTATCAGCTCAAAGCCGATTTGCTTGGTCTTTGGACTGGCGTAGTCCACCAGGAACTCCGTCAAGGTCATAATCGCGTTCGGGTGGCAACAGTTCAAAATCTGCATGTTTTTGCAAAGGCTCATGAAGCGGTCGCCGGTGCGTCCTTCGCGATAGCAAGCCGTGCAGAAGCTTGGCAGGTAGCCGATTTCCATAAGCCAGCGGACGACTTCGTCAAGCGTCCTTTGGTCACTTACATCAAACTGGGCGGTTTCGTCTTTGCGCTCGGGCTCGGTATAGCCGCCGACAGAAGTGCGAGATGCGCCGCTTATCTGCGATATGCCATAGTGGATTACGCGCTCGCGGGTAGCTTTGCTTTCGCGGGTTGAGATAATCATGCCGGTATAAGGCACGGCAATGCGAATACAAGCGATAATCTTGGCGAAAATGTCATCATCTATGCTGTTGTCAAAAGCGGACGGGTCAATGTCATCAGCGTGCTTGATTCTGGGAACGCTTATGGTATGAGGTCCGACGCCGTGAACAGCTTCCAAATGCTCGGCATGCATGAGCAGCGCCGCAAACTCGTAGCGATACATTTCAAGGCCGAACAAGACGCCGCAGCCGACATCGTCAATGCCGCCTTGCATGGCTCTGTCCATCGCTTCGGTGTGATAGGCGTAGTCGTGCTTCGGTCCCGTCGGGTGGAGCTTTTCATAGCTTTCTTTGTGATAGGTTTCTTGGAACAGGATATAAGTGCCAATCCCTGCCTCTTTCAACTTGCGGTAGTTCTCCACCGTGGTGGCGGCGATGTTAACATTCACCCTGCGGATAGCACCGTTTTTGTGCTTTATGCTGTAAATGGTCTTGATGCAATCAAGTATGTACTCAATGGGGTTGTTAACAGGATCTTCGCCGGATTCTATAGCAAGGCGCTTATGCCCCATGTCTTGCAAAGCTATGACTTCCGCCGCGACTTCCTCTTGGGTGAGTTTCTTTCGCGGAATGTGCTTGTTCTTGGCGTGGTAAGGGCAATAGACGCAGCCGTTTACGCAATAGTTGGAAAGGTAAAGCGGAGCAAAAAGGACTATGCGGTTGCCGTAAAAATCCTTCTTTATCTGCTCGGCAAGGGCGAAAATCTCGGCGTTCTTTTCCGGAATATCGCAATCAAGAAGGAGCAAGGCCTCGCGGTGAGAAAGCCCTTTCCTTTGCTTTGCTTTTTCCAAGACGCGGTTAATCTCCGCCAAGTCATTTTTGTGTTCGTCGGCATACTTCAAGGAGGCTTCCACTTCTTCGTGGCAGATAAACTCCTCAGCCTTTAGGGATTTGGGATTATACATTTTCAAGTTTCCTTTCTTTTGGGTCAGGGAAAGCAAAAGCCGCCCTTCTCCGTTAGTTGGTCAACCATAACAGTAATGGTATAGGACTTATAAAGCCTCTTGTCTAGCCCACTATGTCCGAGTAAGCCGTCTTGGTAGCAACGCCTTGCAAAGCGCCGATTTTGCCGGACAATGCGCTTATCACATCGGCGGGAGCGTCAACCGCAACCGATATGACATTGACATTTTTGCTTTTGTAAGGAATGCCCATTCTGCCGATGATATAGTCGTAATAGTCGTGCAAAATAGCGTTCAGTTTAGCAACAGAGTCCAAGTCCTTGACAATAATGCTGATGATGGCAACGCGGGTTTCTTCCATGTTATGCTCCTTTCATCGGTAAGTTATATAACGACCTTAACACTATGGAAGGCAAACTTCCACTAGTCCCAAAGTTTTAGGCTTCGGGTTTCGTTTTGCTTCTTTATGTTGGCGATTAAGTCGGACAGGGCGATGCCGTTCTTTTGCTCGCCGTCGCGGTCGCGGACGGAGATATTGCCCGCCTCGGCTTCCTTTTCGCCCAAGATAAGCATAAAAGGCACTTTTTCAAGCTGAGCAGTGCGGATTTTATAGCCGATTTTCTCGTCCTTATCGTCAAGCTCGCAGCGCACACCCTCTTTTACCAGCTTTGCCATAATGTCCTTGGCGTAGCCGAGCGTCTTTTCGGAAACGGGCAGGAGCTTTACTTGAACAGGAGCAAGCCATACGGGGAAACGACCCGTGTAGTTCTCAATCAAAATGCCCATAAAGCGCTCGATAGAGCCGAACAAGGCGCGGTGCAACATAACCGGCTGGTGCTTTTCGCCGTCCTCGCCGATATAGGATATATCAAAGCGGCTGGGCAGATTCATATCGACTTGAATCGTGCCGCATTGCCATTCGCGCCCGATAGCGTCCTTTAAGATGAACTCAAGCTTGGGACCGTAGAAAGCCCCCTCGCCTTCGTTGATTTCGAACTTAAAGCCGTTGGTGTTCAAGGCGTTTTTAAGCGAGTTTTCGCAGATATCCCAAATCTCGTCCGAGCCGATACGCTTTTCGGGGCGAGTGGAAAGGTAAATCTTTACATCGTTAAAGTTAAAGTCTTTGTATATTTCCAGCACAAGTTTAAGTGTGGTAATGCACTCTTCTTCCATTTGCTCGGGCGTGCAGAATATGTGCGCATCGTCTTGAGTGAACTCGCGCACCCTCATCAAGCCCATAAGCGAGCCGCTGGGTTCAAAGCGGTAAACTTTGCCGAACTCGGCCATGCGAAGGGGCAAATCCTTATAAGACTTTATGCCCTGCTTATATATCAAAAGTCCGCCGGGGCAGCTCATCGGCTTGATACAGAAGATTTTGCCGTCCTCGGTCGAGCCGGAATAGTTATGCTCGCCATACTTTTCCCAATGTCCCGAAGTCTCCCAAAGGCACCTGTCCATAACGGCGGGAGTTACGACTTCAATATAGCCGTTTGCCTGTTGGCGCTTGCGGATATACTCAACCAGGCTTCTATACACAAAGTAGCCCTTGTCATGCCAGAAAACCGAGCCGGGGGCGTATTCCGGTTCAAAGTGGAATAAATCCATTTCCTTGCCGAGCTTTCTATGGTCGCGCTTTTTGGCCTCTTCAAGCATGGTTAAATAATCGGCGAGCTCTTGCTTTGAGGGAAAAGCCGTGCCGTAAATGCGCGTAAGCATTTTGTTTTTGCTGTCGCCATGCCAGTAAGCGCCCGCAACCGATAAGAGCTTAAACGCCTTTATCTCGTTGGTATAGTTGGCGTGAGGACCGGCGCAAAGGTCAACGAACTCGTCGCCCGTCCAGTAAACCGAGATGTTCTCGCCGCGCGCTTCAATCGCGTCAATCCATTCCTGCTTATACTCGTTACCCTTAAAAAGCTCGCGAGCCTCTTTGGCGCTGATTTCCTTTTTGGTAAGGGGCAGACGCTTGTCGATGATGCGCTTCATCTCGGCTTCAAGTTTGGGCAGATCGTCAACCGAAACGACGACGCCTTCCGGCATATCAAAGTCGCCGTAAAAGCCGTCTTCGGTGGCGGGGCCCATGGCCATTTTAACGCCGGGGAAAAGGTTATACATAGCCTCTGCCAAGATGTGTTCGGCAGAATGGCGGATATTGTGTAATTGTTGTTTTTGTTCGTTTTGCATAGCTTAATGCCTTCTATAAGATAGATTTAAAAAAGATTTTCGGGAATATAACTGATAAAAATGTGTTTGAAAAGCGCGAATAACCCCTTTAAGGGGTGGTGGTGGTGAAAGTGGTTGTTATCAAACTATATACGAACATTTTATGTCCTTTACGCCTTTGTTTGTGTGTGAAGTGTAGCGCAAAACTTTTTTAAGGACAACACTTTTTTGGCTCTATCTTTTCGCTTGCTAAAACTTGTGCAGAAGATACCATGCGCCTAAAGGATTTTTTCTTTATGGAGTAAAGTGGTATGGAAGAAAAAGAAGCAATTGACATTGAAGCCGGCAAGTATGTGTCGGACGAAATTCCCATGACTAAGCGGGAGAAAGAGCGCTTTATCCTTGAGGCCGAGGCACTTCGCAAAAACCTTCTAAAGCGCAAAAAGCAAGCAGCGGGCAAACAAGA
>CACZRW010000089.1 GCA_902783675.1 uncultured Pseudomonadota bacterium
CACAATATTCTTTATATTTTCCATATTCTTCCAAGTATTTTTCATGCTCTTCGGAATACTTTCGATAGCTTATACTATAATCAATCCAATCAGTCCAAGTTTCAATTTTACTCATTTTTTCCTCTTACCATATTTTTTATATTATTAGTTATTACGCAAAGTGCGGCAGTCGCAGCTTTGCGCTAAAAAGCGATGTGGTATGAGGTCATAGTAGATAGGTAGCGGTGAAGACGGCCTTGCTTTTGGCAAAGCCCGAAAAGTATTCGGCAAATGTTTCTTTTCTATTTGAGTTAATTGACATTTGTTCACCTGCTTTTGTTTTAGTTTGATTATACTAGCACTTCTTTGCCCAAAAAGCAAGGGGGGTTAGAGAAGGCAAACGAGCTATTCAGCGGGCGTTCGCGCATTGGCACCTGTCGGCAAAGAAAGAGGTAAGCTTACTTGCGGCCTCAGCTATACCATAACTAACTTTGCACTTGGCAATGCGGCCCAAAGACATGCCCTTTATTGCTCTGTCGGAGATATAACCGGGGATATACTTAATGTTAAAGCTGCCCGTGCAATCAAGCTTTTTTAATACTCTGGAGCACCCTTTAAGCGAGATTAAGGAAGGGCAATACCTACAATAAAGTTCCTTTAGCTTTTTGGGACAGCCTTCAAGTGAAGACAAGAGATTACAGAAGCTGCAATCAAGTATCTCCAAGTTCTCGGGACAGCCTTTAAGCGAAGGCAAAGAGGTGCAATCGGTGCAATAAAGCTCTCTTAATCTTTTTGAGCAGCCTTCAAGCGAAGCCAAAATGCTACAGAAGCTGCAATCAAGTATCTCCAAGCCTTCGGGATAGCCATTAAGTGAAACCAAAGAAGTGCAATGTCTACAATAAAGTTCCTTTAATTTCTTGGAGCAGCCTTTGAGCGAGGTTAAAGAAATACAGCGGTTACAATGAATTTTTTCCAGTGCTTCGGGACAACCTTCAAGTGAGGGCAAGGAATAACAGTAGTTACAATAAAGTTCCTTTAGCCCTTTTGAACAGCCCTTAAGCGAGGATAAGAAAATACAACCGGAGCAGTAAAGTATTTCCAAGCTGTCGGGGCAACCTTCAAGAGTGCGCAGGGAAAGGCATTTACTGCAATCGAGCAGTTTAACGCCTTCGACAAGGCCTTTAAGCGAGAACAAAGAAGCGCACTCGTGGCAATAAAGCTCCTTTAATCCTTTCGGGCAACCTTCAAGCGAGGCCAAGTAAGAGCAGCCCGAGCAACGGAGTATTTCCACACTGTCGGAGCAACCTTCAAGCGAGGGTAAAGAAGTGCATTTACTGCAATCAACTATTCTAACGCCGTCGGGAAGGCCTTTAAGTGAAACCAAAGCAGTGCAATCGTGGCAATAAATCTCCTTTAATCCTTTCGGGCAACCTTCAAGTGAGAGCAAGGAAGTGCAGCCGGAACAGTGAAGTATTTCCACGCTGTCGGGGCAACCTTCAAGAGTGCGCAAGGAAGTGCAATTACTGCAATCAAGCTCTTTAATACCTTCGGGAAGCCCTTTAAGTGTAGTTAAAGAAACACCGTTAGAGCAATCAACTTTTTCCACACTGTCGGGAATGCCTTCAAGCGAAGTTAAAGAATAACAATGGCGGCACTTAATCTCCTTGATACCTTTGGGAAGATTTTTAAATGAAGTTAAGGCGGTGCAATTGTCGCAACTAAAGCACCCCTTTACCGTGCAGGTTGATAATACCTCGGGAAGTTCGGTAAAGCGAATGCCTGATAAATCAAGATCTTCAAATACCGTCCCTGGGGGAATCTTATGAATATCATAGATAACCCCGTTGATGTCTTTACAAAGCCCCCTCTTTTTGAGGTCCTTGGCAGAATTAAGGTTTTGCGCAATTGCGCTGTTATTTTTAGAATTAACAGACATTTGTTCCTCCCCTAATTTGTCTTTTTTGTCTTTTTATCCGGCACGCGCCATACCGTACCATAAAAATCTAAAAAAATCAAACAGTAAGGAAAAATGCTTGAAACTAAATGTCCTCAACGAATTGCTTAATGTAAAGCATTACTTCTTTTTTGGAGAATGGGGGGTCGAAGCGTTCAAAAATGCGCTCGATTGCCAAATCAAGCTCGCGTTCGGTAGCGTTTTCGTAAAGGGACATGACCTCTTTCTTAAAGGATTCCTTGTCCGACTCGGTGGCGAGGGAAAGTTCGTCAGATGATGACGCTTCCTTGTTTTTCACAATCGCTTTTGCCTCATCAAGCCAAGACATTTTAGTTGTCCCCTTTCTTTTTCTTATCGGTTTTTGAAGGTGCCGGAGCACAGTTCGTTTCGGTAGGTGTATCCTTTACTCTAAATGGCTCGATAACCCTTTCCAAAACGCCCTTTACTTTGGATATAACCAGCCCGTAGTTGGTAATAGGGACGCAGCGGCGTTCGCATTCGGTGACGCGGCGCAGGACTTCCTTTGCTCCGAGCATGCACGCGCCGCATTGAATGATTAGCCTGTATTCTTCCAAATTGTCGGGGAAGTCGTGTCCGGTGCAAAAGTCGAAAATAAGTTTCTTGCCCGTAAACTCGGTCAGCATTTTGGGGATTTTAACCCTGCCGATGTCGTCGTCTTGGAAATTGTGCGAGCAGGCCTCGGCAATCATAATTTTGTCGCCGTCTTTAAGCTTATCAATGGCTGCCAAGCTTTTAATAAAGGTGTTTAAGTTGCCCTTTGCCCTTGCGTATAAAATGGAAAAGGTCGTAAGAGGGATATTTTCGGGCACTGCCGCTGCGACTTGTTCAACCACTTGAGAGTCGGTGATAACTACCTTTGGCGACTTGGAAAGGATATTTTCGGTTATGCCTTGGGTAACAATGGAAAAAGCGCCGACATCTAAAATCTCCCTTAACACCTGCATTTGGGGAAGTATCATGCGCCCTTTCGGGGCCGAGGAATCAATCGGCGTTACCAGCGTGACAATGTCGCCTTTGCCGAAAAGTCCGGTGGTGATTTTCTTTTCTTTTTTGAAGTCCTTCGGTATGCGGGACACAATCAGCGATTTTAAATCATAGATGCCGTTTTTCTGGCGGGCAGAGACATAAATGTCCGCGCCCCGAGGGCGTCCTTCGTCGCATTTGTTGCCGATGATAAGGTAGGGTATGTTAAGGTTTTTAAGCAGTCTTAAAATATCCCTTTCCTCAGCGCCTATGCCGCTGTCGTCCAGCACCAGCAAAGCCATATCGGCGCGGTAAAGCACTTTCATCGTGGCGGCGATGCGCTTTGCCGAAAGCCGGTCGTCCGTGTCGTCGTCCAGCCCCGCGGTATCATAAAAAGTCACGGGACCGAAGGGAGTGAGCTCATAATGCTTGACCACAGTGTCAGTGGTAGTGCCCGGTTTTTCCGATGTGATAGAAACCCTTTCTCCGACAAGCGCGTTTAAAAGCGTTGACTTACCTACATTCGTCCTGCCCACAATGGCTATTAAAAAACGGGAGCCTCTGGGGGCAGAGTTTTCTTGGACCATACAAGGCATTTCGTCCCTCCTTTGCCCCCTTTAAGCCTTGATTTCGGTAATGCCGCCCATGTAGGGAATTAAGACCTCGGGGATTTTGATGGAGCCGTCTTTTTGCTGGTAGTTTTCCATAACGGCAACCAGAGCGCGCCCTACGGCAACGCCGGAACCGTTAAGGGTATGGACAAGGCGAGTGCCCTTTTCCCCGTTCTTTTTGTAGCGGGCGTTCATGCGGCGAGCCTGATAATCCCAGCAGTTGGAGCAGCTGGAAATCTCGCGATAGCGGTTTTGCGAGGGCAGCCATACTTCCAAATCGTAAGTGTGGCGAGAAGTTACGCTCATATCTTGGGAGCCGAGCGAAATAACGCGGTAAGGTAGCTTTAAGAGCTTTAGCACATCTTCGGCACAGCTTGTCATGCGCTCTAATTCCTCGCGCGAGGATTCCTCGTCGGTGATGCTTACCAGCTCGTCCTTATAGAATTGGTGCTGGCGTATCATGCCTTTTGTATCTTGTCCCGCGGCACCGGCTTCCGAGCGGAAGCAAGCGGTAAGAGCAGTAATTCTTATGGGAAGTTCGTCCTCGGAAAGAATCTTACCCGCGACCGTGTTGGTAAGAGATACCTCGGCCGTGGGGATA
>CACZRW010000090.1 GCA_902783675.1 uncultured Pseudomonadota bacterium
TCTCGCTCGCTTGCGCTGGTGGTCGAGCCCAAAACATAAGCTATGCGATCATAAACCTTTATCTTGTAGTTGGCAGAGGTTACGCCTTCTGTCGTTGCCAGCTTCGCCCAGAGCTTTTGGGTGTAGTAAGAATCCTGCACCGAATCAAGGACATTCCCTTGCGGGCGCAGCGAAAGGTGATTGTAAATGCGCGTAATGTGCGGGTCTTGGCGAATAACCGCAAGCGCCGTGTCTATTTCCTTCTCGCTATCCACATAGCCGAAAGTCAGCGCGCGCCCGTCGGAAACCAGCACTCCGACATCAATCGGCAGGGAAACATCTTTTTGCAGCATGTCGCCTTTGAGAGTCAATTGGGATTTTGTGTCCTTGACCGAGCCGGAAAAGCCCCTGTCCTCGGTGACAAAACCCACCGCGCTCGCACATGCCGAAAGCATTAAAGTTGCCGCTAGGGCGAAAAGTAACTCTTTGTTTTTCATGGTTTATTTCTCCTTTCTTGTTTTATTTAAGGGGCGCCGGAATCGTCGCTCTCTATAATTACATAAGATATGATTTTTCTAAGTCCTGCAACCTTTTTAATTTCGGCGATGGCGCGCTCGGCCTCGGTCTTGCTTGCGGAAAGCCCCAGAACATAGGCGATATTGTCGAAAACCGCCGTTTTGTAGTTCGCCGAGGTCAAGCCCTCGCATAACAACAGGCGCGCGGTGATAAGTTTCGCCAGCACCATATCCGTGCCATCGTCAACAAGCGAATTTTTGGGAAGAACTTCAAGGTGGTTGTAAACCTTTGTTATATATGGATTTTCCCAAATCGTGGCGATGACGGCGTCAATTTCATCTTGGCTGTCCAGATAGCCTGCTACAAGCGCGCGGCTTTCGGAAACCAGCAGCACCAGCTCCAGGGGGTAAGTGTGGTAAAGCCTAAAAAGGTCGCTTTTAAGCGAGATTTCGGCTTGCGTATCCTGCAAAGAATCGCCAAAGGGTCGGTCCTCGGTGGCAAAGGATACGACCGCCTTGGTCGCTTGAATCTCGGTGCAGGCGGAAAGTAATATCAGCCCTACCGTCGATGCCAAAAGCGGCGCGCATAACCTTTTGAAAAGGTTAGTTGTTTTTGGTTTTTTTGATTTTTTTGCGAGCGCGTTTTGCATCTTTTTCACCACCAATCAGGGCGCCATGCGTCTTTTTCGTGGCGGATAATGTCGTTCGCCACCAAGACGGCGTCAAAGCGCACGCTAAAGTCTGCGTATTCGGGGTGTTGCGCCAGAAAGCATTCGGCGGCGCGGGTCACCCTTTGTTTGTTTTTAAGGGTGATGGCGTCGGCGCAAAGCTCTATGTCTTGGCGCTTTTTTACTTCTATAAACACCAGCGTTTTGTCTTTTGCGGCGATGATGTCAATTTCGCCGCAACCCGTGCCTTTGTGCTTTGAAGCGGTGAAGTTACGCGCGAGGATTTCATAGCCTTGCAAGGAAAGATTCTCGGCCGTCAAGTCCTCGGTTTTATAGCCGCTGGCGCGGGATTTCCTTCCTTTTAGGGTTTTTAATAAGGACTTTAAGGCACTCATATAAAAATTATCCTTAACTTTTCGGGGCAATGGCTTATATATAAGGCATATTTCTTAAAAGTTGTTTAAGGGGATTTTTATGCAGGCCTTTTTTAAAGTTTTGGTAGTGTTGGGATTGGTTTTTGTCGCTTCGTGCGAAAGTATGTCAAAGTTCAATCCTTTTAATTTCGGTTCCGGTGAAAGTGCTTATGACGAAAGCGCGGCAAGTGCAACGAGTGCAGGGGCAGAGGCAGATGCGGCGCCTTTGAAAATACAGCCGATAAAGGTCGCTATTCCTAAAGATTCCGAACCGATAAAACCCAAAGAAGTGACGCCCGCCATGAGCCATATCAAGGCGGAAAATACACCGCCCGCGGCCGAGGCTTCCTTTACCGAAACGGCGCTTGCGGCAATTAACAAGTTCATTCCCAAGACTACCTCGGGGCAGGTGAAAGCCGGCGTGCTTTTGCCCCTTTCCGGCAAGTCGAAAAGCGTGGGTGAGGCGTTGCAAACCGCGGCGATGATGGCGCTTGCCGAAGGGAATAACAAAGATGTCGTCTTGCAATTTTATGATACTCGCGGCACGGGCGACGGCGCGTCCGAGGCGACAAAGAAAGCCTTGGCGGAAGGGGTTGATGTTATCCTTGGCCCCCTGTTCTCGGCCGAGACAAAAGAAGTCGCCGACACCGTGGGGTGGAGCGACATTAATGTCATCGGCTTTTCATCGGATCCCGGCGTCTTGAGCGATAAAGTGTTCTCGGTTGCTCCCCTGGTTGCACAGCAGGTTGAGGAAATTGTCGGGTTCGCTTGCTCGCAAGGATATAAAAAGTTCGCCGTCTTGGCGCAAAATAATGAAATGGGCGAGGGTGCGCTTGCCGCCGCTAATAATGCCGCTTCGTCCGAAATGTGCGGCGGAGAGGTGACGGGGGTGGGGCTTTATGATCCCGAAACTACCGACTTTTCCATGGCGATAAAGGAGATTTTGCCCGAAGCGCTTTTGGCAAAACTGGAGCGCGAAAACTTAAGGGATCAGGGCTATGAAGTGTTGGAAGAACCTTTGTATGATTCCGAAGGCAACCTTATCGATGAGGATAATATCAAGTTTGATTTTGATGCCGTGCTGTTGGTGGACGAAGGGACAAGGCTCAGGTCGCTTGGCGCGCTTTTGGAATACTATGACATAAATCCTAAAGAAATCAAAGTGTTAGGTGTGTCAATGATGGACGATAGCAATGTGAAGCGCGAGGCGTCTTTAATCGGGGCGTGGTATTCCGTTGTGCCCAAAGAGGGCTTTGACAGGTTTGCGGTGAAGTATAAAAACCTTACCGGCGCACAGAAAAATCCGCCGCGGATTGCGTCGCTTGCTTATGATGCCGTGGCGCTTACCGTATTTTTGGCGGGCGGTGACGGGATAAGTTCCTATACCCTTACGAATCCTTCGGGGTTTAAGGGCGTAAGCGGGGTTTTCCGTTTACTTGCTGACGGCAGAGCGGAGCGGGCGTTGGCGATAATGGAAGTTACCAAGTCCGGCAAGAACAAGGTTCTGCGCCCCGCGCGTAAGTCCTTCGCCGAACCCGCAAAAGAGTAGGGTTAGTTTATAAGCTTATAAGGTGATGAGTTTATAAGTTTAATGAGGAA
>CACZRW010000091.1 GCA_902783675.1 uncultured Pseudomonadota bacterium
GTTGATATTGTAGAAGGCACATTAAAAAACACGGAATCAGCTTTGCTCCAGACATTTGCGCACGAGCTGAAGCATGCGGAGCAATTCTCGGAAGAACTTTGTAAAATGGAATATGATGCACGTCACAACAATGGTTTGGCGTATCATCAACTGGAATATTTAATAGAAGCTCAAGCTTTTGCATTTGGGAGTTATGTGACGTATTTGTTCCAGTTAGAATCCTCTTCCCCGCAAACACAGTGGCGATATGATGAAGCGGTATTTCCTATTCTTGAAAAGCACACAAAAGGGAAAAGTATTGATGACTTTTACGATATTCAGTGTGAAATGATGAAGGAAGTTTTGCCACTGATTTACGAAGATGCATTATATCGTGACCAATATGATTTGGATTCTCCAATTTTAAGGAAAGATAAAGGATTAACAGAAGAAGAAATTCCTGCTTCTTTTCATTTTAAGGACCCCAAGGAAGCCTTCTCATTACTTAAAGACATGCCGCGAGAAGCAAGGACACCGGCTGAAAAAATTCGTTCTATGATAAGATATATTTATGAATGGGATAAATCTCTTTTTCACAATAAGTTAATATCCTCCGGTGAGATCTTAGATATCATAAAAACGGAATTCGCTCGCTCTCCAAAAGACGCCACTCGACGACATGTCCGATACAGTAAAGATATGCTGGAAGCTTTTTTGGATTTTAAGGTGGATGAAAAGCCCTTTATGCAGGAAAAAGATATTTCGGACCTGCTGGATGGCGCGCGTGCTTCGGGACGAAAAGATGTAGAAGATGCGCTCCTTGCCTATAAGACCGATCATCCCGATGACAAGCGTTTTTCCGATAAGATGTTTGAGTTTAATCGTAGGGACAAGGTCGCAGAGTTCGTGAAGCGCCAAGAAAGGAAAGCCGCTAAAGTTAAGTTCGCCGTTGAGAATGCCGCCAAAAAAGCCGCTAATAAAGGCGCATCCACTCTTACCGCCGCAGTCAAAGCAGCAAAGAGCAAATAAAGTAGCCCTAACCGGCAAGCTGAACCTTTACCAAAAGCCAAATTAATAGGTGTCTATGGCTAATAATGCGGAGGAGGGGTTTCCTCGGAAAGCGGCTTGATGTTACTTCCCAAAGCTCCCTTTAGTTCCTTATTCTCTTGAGCCAGGCGGTCAATAATTTTCCATTGCTTAACCAGCTCGTCATTCAAGGTGTCCAGCATCTTCTGCTGATGACAAACATCCACTTCCAAAGCTTCAAGGCGTTTTTGTAAGTCTCGCATTTTTACCTCCCCAGTGGTTGAATTGCACACAAATCCATTATAGCCGCTTTGGCTTTTTTTGCAAGCAAACTCGCCCTACGGAGCTTTAGAACCTTTTATATCTGGAAACTTTATAACAACGACAAGCCGTCGGCACATAGTGGCACCCGCATATGATTATGCGAATGGCACCTTTCATCACCTCTTCACTATACCCTTTTGGCAGGTGAGAATAACAGCCGCACTTGAGGAAAAAGGAAATAATTCTTTTGTTTTTTGATGAGGAGAGCACGATAAGCTTAGCTTTTTTAATCAGCGGCTTCAGCTTAAGCATCATATTTTTCCAATCATCTCCGAACAATTCAAAGCTTACAAAGATAAACTTAAAATCTTCGGCCTCTTGCAGAATATCAAACAAGAATTGCAGATTGTCTGCCGTCACAATCTCAATATCTTCCTGCATACTTTGAAGGTGAGAGCATATTTTCTTGCAAAAAGCACAATCGCTGTCAGCCACAACAACTTTCATTACGCTTTCTCCTAACAGGATAATAACAAGTAAGTGCTATAATAATACGCCTTTATGTCTACTATGCACACCTATACTTTAGGCTATAAACAGACTTTTCCCGCCGCTTTAAAGCCTGACAGAGCGGTCGCTTCCAAGGTGCAAGGAAGGCTTTTAACGGTCCAATCCCCCGCATGGATAATTCCATTTGCTTCCAACATTTGCAAAGCTTTATCTCGTGCGGCAAGGTTTTCGGGGGTTTGCAATATGGTCGCTCGCTTTTGGTTTATTACGGCCGTTTTTAGATACGAGCCTTTGATAGATAAGACACCTTTCGCCTCGTTCCAAACTTTTTGTGCTATCTCGGCATCCACCTTTTGGCAGTTGCTGATAGTGACCGACATCACATCACCCCTGACCTTATACCAATGCCCCACACCTCCGACAACACCGCAAAATATCGGCGTTTTTTGCGGATTAGAAAGCAAAAAGTGGATGTTAGAAATCGTATTATAGGAAAGCACGGGCAGATCGGGAAAGAGCCTTTTCATGGCAAAATAGGGCAGGGCAAAAATGACTTTATCTCCGGCTTTAAGGTTCACTTTCTTTCCGCAAAAACTAAGTTCCTCATCATCAATGAAACCGTCGCACTTCATCCCGTATTTAACAGAAATCCTGTGCCGCTTGGCAAAGCCCAAGAAAGGCAAAATAAAAGCATCATCAAAACTTTCCTTTACCATAAGGGGAAAAGGTGCTTTAAGAGCCTTCAGAAGTGTCCTAAAGAACAAACCGTTAGCCGCTGTTTTCGCCGATGTGTTCAAGACGGACTCGACCGCTAATTCCCATAACTTGCAAAAACTTTTCTCCTTAAAAGAAAGTTTGAAGCCTGCCGCGCAAATTCTATCCTTAGCCCCGATAATATCAAGAAACTTAAGGACATTTTTGTTAGCCCTGATCATCATGTGATTATCGTCAACATAACGCGTGAACGAAGGAATAAAGTTAGAGCCGCCCCTTCCTCCCAAATGAAAAGATGCCTCGTAAATTGTAATATCGTCCGCAAAACCGTCAGCTCTTAAAGCCGCTGCCGCCGCCATACCGGCAAGTCCGCCACCGATTATGTGGACTTTACTCTTCATAACCAAGCAATCCCATGAGCATATCAAGTTTACCAAGCTTTATTCTGGGTGAAACTATGCCGATACCCCTTTTTTGCATTTTGCGGAAAATAGCATAATAAACTCGCTTCATCATTTCCGCCGCCTTCAAAGCCTTTTTATTTTGAGGAGTGATAAGGCTTTGTGCCTTTGCATACATTTCTTCTGCCCTGACTGCCAAGTCTTTGCGTATATCCAAAAGAGCAGGGCTATCAAGGAGTTCTTTTGGTGAAAGTCCCTCTACTCCATACTTGCTCATTAATTCCAAAGGTATGTATATGCGCCCCATGTCGGCATCTTCGGCTTCATCTCTTAATATGTTTGTTAGTTGCAGGGCTTCTCCCAAGCAAATTGCATATTGCACGGATTCCTTGCTTATATCGCCGAAAATATGAATAGAAAGCATACCAACCGCACCCGCCACCCGTCGGCAATATAGCTTAAGCTCGGACATAGTAAGGGGGGTTCCGGTATTATTCATATCCATTTCCATGCCCGCAATGACTTCCAAAAACTCATCTTTAGGCAAAGAAAACTCGTTTATGACCCGCCCCAGAGCAATCGCGATTTTATTATCTGTCGGGACATCATTCTGATAAAGCCCGTTTATAATTTTCTTCCATTCGTCAAGCTGCCGCTTCTTTTCATCAATGCTAAGCTCACCATCGGCTATATCATCAACAACGCGACAAAACGCATACACGGCAAACATCGCCTCTCGCTTATTTTTCGGCAAAAAGCGCATTCCCCAGTAAAAGGAGGACCCTGCTTCCTTAACTATATTGCGAACATAGTCGTTTACATCTTGGTCATCTTTAATCTTTCTCGCCATATCCCGTTCCCGATACCTGTAATTGTTCCTAAAATCCAATCTTTTTTTGAAAGCTCAATGTGGTTTTGTAGCACATCGTTGGTCTTAAGTTTTAATAAAAGCCTCACTGCAAGGTTATGTATGGTGCAAACCTCCATTCTTAGCCCTTTGCTGTATGTTACCATGGGTAAAGTCGCCGCTTCCTTAAGCAAACCGTAAGTCATATCCAGTATTCCATTGATGGCCTCGCGTAATTCGGGCTTCATGGCTTTATTCAAGAAGTCCTTTTCGGTAATTTTGCCCTTGGCAAGGAAGCTTTTGGGGATATAGGACCTTTTCATTTCTTGCCAGTCTTTTTGCATATCCTGAACATGGTTTATTACCTGTAAGGCCGAACAAAGCATATCCGAAGGCCAGTAAGCCTCTTTACCCTCACCATGTAAATCAAGCATATAACGCCCCACGGGATTGGCGGAGTACTTACAGTAATTCATCAAATCTGCCCAAGAATCATATATTGCTCCTTTAGCGTCCATGCGAAAGGCAACAAGCAAATCCGTTGCGTGCTTAGGCGTTATTCCGGTTATTTCTAAACTTTTTCTAAGCACTTTAGCGGCATGAGTGGATTTACTTACCTTCTTTTCATTAAGTAAAACCGCTTCAAGCTCATCAAGCATGGCTATCTTTTTCTTAGGCGAAAGTCTTGGATTATCGGCAATATCATCGGCCGTTCTGGCGAAATTATAATAAGCCATAACATGCGACCTAAGCCTTGCGGGTATCAAAAACGACCCTACCGGAAAGTTTTCTTGCTTATGCGTTTTACTTGGCAATTTTAATCACCCATTCATCAATATCTTTTAAAGCTTTGGCAGCTTGCAAGCGCTTTTTATCCTTACCTCTGGGCTGCTTTTTAATCCCTTCAATATAATCAAGTTCTGGGAAAAGTCCAAAGTTTATATTGCTTGGTTGAAAAGAAACTCCTTCGGCCACTCCTTCCGTTATATGTGCAAGGATAGAACCGAGCGCCGTAGTTCGTGGAGGCAAAACCGCCTTTTCGCCCAGCATTTCAAAAGCGGTAAACAAGCCGGCAAGAAATCCCGTCGCTATGCTCTCCACATAACCCTCGCACCCCGTAATTTGTCCCGCAAAACGAACATTAGGTTTAACTTTTAGGCATAGTGTCTTATCAAGTAACTTGGGCGAGTTTAAGAAAGTATTTCTATGCACGGTTCCAAGCCTTGCAAACTCGGCATTTTCCAACCCCGGAATCATTCTGAATATGCGCTTTTGCTCACCCATTTTAAGTTTAGTTTGAAAGCCGACAATATTAAGCAGAGAGCCCGAAATATTGTCATTTCTAAGTTGCACCACCGCAAATTCGCGCATTCCGCTTTTATGGGGATTATAAAGACCTATCGGCTTCATAGGACCAAAGGCCAAAGTATTTCTGCCCCTTTGCGCCATTACTTCAATGGGGAGGCAGCCGTCAAAATAGGGCGTCTCTTTCTCCCAGTCCGTAAACTCAACCTTTTCTGCTTCAAGCAAAGCGTCAACAAAGGCATAATATTCATCTTCGGACAAAGGGCAGTTTATATAATCCCCGACGCTCCCGTCACCGTCTTTATCCCATCTTGATTGCCTCCACGCCTTTGTCATATCCACCGAGTCCGCATAAACAACAGGTGCAATCGCATCAAAGAAGTGTAAGTGCTCTCCGCCGGTAAGAGCTGATATTTGCTCGGTCAAGGCATCAGAAGTAAGAGGACCGCTGGCAATTATTACTTTTCCTTCGGGAATGGTAGTAACTTCCCCCCTTTTTAAAGTAATTAAGGGATTGGCGAGCAACCGTTCCTGCACCATTTTGGAAAAGCCTTCCCTGTCCACTGCCAGCGCTCCGCCCGCAGGAACTCTGGTTTTGTCGGCACACTCCATAAGCAAAGAACCGCACCGCCGCAATTCCTCGTGCATCACCCCGACCGCATTCATTTCCGAGTCATCAGAGCGTAGCGAATTAGAACACACCAGCTCGGCAAAGTTTTCTGTTTTGTGGGCAGGCGAGCTTTTCAAAGGCCGCATCTCCCTCAACTCCACATTTACTCCCCTTTTTGCCAGTTGCCAGGCTGCCTCGGATCCTGCCAGCCCCGCTCCCACAACAATGACCTTTTCGCTTCTAATCTCAAGCACTCCTTTAAAAGAAAATTAACCTTTTAAGGCGTATAAGATAACCAATTTTAAAAATAAGAGAAGGGTAAATGGGTCTTATTGATGTTCTAATAATCTGCCTTGCCGCTATTCTGCTTTTCATGTGGGGCATTCCAAAAGTGCTTAGTTCCTACATCAGAAGTAAGGAAACCGTTATAAATCCTTTAGATTTGAACACAAAGCTTACCAAAGGCGAGGAAGCCGTTCTGCTCGATATCAGAAGAAAAAAAGATTTTAACAATTTTTTAGGACATATCGTGCAAGCTATCAATGTACCTTTGGACGAACTGGCAGAAATGCTTGAGAAGGAAAGTCCCATGTTTGACGGGTTAAAAGAAGTTCCTGTCATAGTCATTGATCAATCCGATTCGTTGAAAGGGTTAAAGGCGGCAAAACTTTTAAGAGCCAATGGCTTTACCAATGTTTTGTTACTGGATGGTGGTCTTATTGCGTGGATAAAAAGTAAGTTGCCAACAACAAAGTTAGAGGTGCGAAAATGAAAAAGATGCTTTTACTATCGGCTTTGGTTATTCCGGGTTCGGTTCTTGCCAGCGAAGTATCGGACGGCAGCGACATAAGTTGCTATGAAGAAGAATATCAGGCAATCCAATTCTATGAACCTGCTTCCACTCCTGCGCCTGTGGTTAAGCAGACGCCCGCACCCGTTATCAGACAAACAAACAAAATTGCCGCTACTTCATACTTTCCGCCAAAGCAAGCTGTCCGCCATTTTCCGCCAAAAAATGCCGCTTCTTACTTCCCGCCAAGGAATAAGGATACAAATGTGTTTGTCGCCGTTCCTAAAAAGCCCGAGCAAACCAAAGTTGTCGCTACCAAAAATGTTGAAGTAAGGGCAATCGCTCCTCATGATACCTCCGCCACCAAATTCTTGAAGATAGAAGAAATACTTGAGGCTAACAGGCAAAATATCGTCACGGCAAAACGCAGTAAGACAGCAGATGGCGGCTTGGATAAAGAATTCGTTCAAGTAAAGGCTTATCCTTCCAGCGCCTACATTCCCGCTGTGACCAAAGAGCCTGTTTCCATTCCTGAAGACGAGATTTTGGCATCATGGACTAATGATTGTTTGGCAAACGCCAGATTGAACGCGGATTGCAAGATTGCTTGTTGCACCCCAAGAGACAGAGTGCCTATGCTTCGCCGCGAAGCGGAATGGTTTAAGTTTTTTGTCGTTCCCACAATTGAAGATATTAAAGAAGGCAAAAAAGATGGCCTTGACAAAGATGATGCAAACAAAACCGAGACGGCTCTTGCCACAGGACCAGCCACTCCGGTTCCATCAACGGCCTCCAAAGTCGATCCCGAAGAACCGACCTTAGAGAAAATAGCCGAGCCTGTCCCTGCTCCCGTGGAAAAAGTTGTCGTCCTGCCCGAAGGCGCAAAGGTTGATGCGTCAAAAGCAAAACCCGCCGCCAAGAAAAAAGTTTCCCTAAAGAAGAAAACTTCTTGGAAGAAGTCCGCTCAAAAATCCAAAAAGAGCGTGAAAACGGCCAAAAAACCCAAGATGAGCGAGGCAGAGCTGACAGCCGCTATCAATGACGCTATCGCTAAAATGATAGCTTCTCCGGAAATAGATACGCGTTTAAGCGGTATTGCCGCCCTTGCAAAATATGCGCCAACCGCTCCTAAATCGCTTAAAGAACGCACCGAGCAAGCCTTGATAGTATTCCTTGACGGCAGAGCCAGCATTGAGCCTTGCCCCCGTTTTGAAAATGATCCGAAAACCGATATTGAAAAGGCTTTAGCGCTTTTGACCAAAATCCACGATGCCGACAAGCCTATTGATTTAAGCAATATGAACTTTAGTGGTATTAAGATTGCAGGACTTTCATTCAAAGGCTTTGACCTTTCGGATTCTGCTTTCGTCGGTGCCAGTATCGTCGGGGCCGATTTCTCGGGAGCTAAACTTTCCGGCTCGGATTTTTCCAAAGCCAGCATTAAGGACACCAGCTTCGCTTCAGCCGAAGTTGATCTTTCCTACTTTGTTGGAACCAAAATCGTGAACAGCAACTTTTCTTCTGCCAAAATAAATTGCTCGCAGCTAAGGGATAGCGTCATAAGCGGCTCTAACTTTAAAGATGCCGTGATGACAAGCGTTCTTTTCTCGGGGGCAAAAGTGAAAGATTCCGGTTTTGTCGGCGCGGATTTAACCAAAGCCGATATGAACAGCATGACTCTCAGCAAAGACAATTTTGCCAGAGTTAATCTTTACGGTGCCAATTTGATGAAAAGCACTATTGAGCACAGCAACTTTGCCGGCGCCGATTTTACCAAGCTTTATTTAAAGCACGCCAATTTAGAAAACTCCAAAGGAATAGATATCAACATGATATTTGCCGCCGTTACGGACGCCAAAACTAAGGTCCCCGCGGACATAGCTTTGCCTTTTGCTAACTCGTTTGTTCAGGATTCAGAACATTTTAATTGTCCCGTGAGCGCGTGCTCTACCCGCTTAAAGGGGCTTGAGAAGAGCTATGATTATATTTTGGAAACCTCTTTTAAGGTCCTAAACGGACAGCAAAGCGTCGGTAAAAACAACTGGGCTTTGTGCAACATAAATTGCATTATGAACGCTGATACCTCTTATGGTGAAGAGAGCCTTAAGGAAATAGCTTCCTTTGTCCGCAAAAAAGCACCTTGGCCACCTGTCAGTAACCAACAAGCAGCGACAACAATCCCTGCGATTGATGTTCAAGCGGCACTTTACATCATAGGGAATCGCCCCGAGTCGTTGGAAGGAAAAGCCGTAAACTTAACCAAATCCGACTTACGCGGCGCTGATTTTTACGGATACGATATGACCGGCGTTGATTTTAGCGGCTCTAATTTAAAAGGCGCATTAACCGGAGAATCGCAAGGATTACCCTATAACACAGAGTACACGGTTTTTACCAAATAAAGGGTCAAACTTAAAAAAGAAGTCCTGCTTCCATAAGAAAGCAGGACTTCGGCACAACGACTTTGAAGACTAACGACTTTAAGGAAAAGTATTAGTCTGAACAGTAACCTATCATTATTTTAACTTATTGTCAACTTTTTTTTCAAAGAAAATACATTTTTTTCTTCCTTGTAAGTCATAAAGGTTTAGCATACGCTTTGAAAATAAAGATAATCTTTCAAAAGGATAACCAGTTGCTAAGATCCTGCTCATTCATTTTTATCCTTATATCTCTGCTTTGCGCTTGCACATCTGTAACTCACCGAGGACAAGATGATTTTGACCGCGAGTTTGATGCCGGCAATTTTAAAGCTGCGGCCGAGGCTTATACCAATTTGCCGGGGACAGACCAAATTGCCGCAAATGCCAATTTTGTAAAAGGTGAAAAGTCCGAACCCCTTTCGCTTGAATTTTTTCCCGCTCTTAATACGGGCACTGCGTCTTTTATAGCGGGCGAGCCCAAGAAGGCGGGCAAATACTTTGGTTTAGCCCTAAGTTTGATAAAACGGGAACAAACCGATGGCTACGATCCCAAGTATTATGAAAAGATAATGCTCAATACCTACAGCGGGCTTAACGCCTGGCGCGCCAAAAATATGAAAGACGCAAGGGTTGAGTTCAATCGCGCTCATCAATCCCAAGCTCGTGCCATAGAAGAAAACAAAAAGAAAATAAGCGAGTTGGAAGACGAGATTGCAGCAAAGAATCTTGAATCATCGCTTAAAGAAGCCAAAAAACAGTTAAGTGAAAAGCCTTTAGCCTTCAAAGAGTTAAAAGCGTATAGAGATTTTGCCAATCCTTATACCAGCTACCTTTCCGGACTTTTTTTGGCTCTTAATCGCGACAGTCCTTCCGACATTGAAAACGGCATAAATTATCTTAAAAGGGTGCAAGGCATGATGCCGGACAATAGCTTTATCAAAGAAGATATAAAAATGGCACAAGCAATAGCCGAGGGCAAGCCGTTTACCCCCACCGTGTGGGTGATTTATGAAGGCGGACTTGCCCCCGCCATTGACAAGCTTACGATAGAGTTGCCGCTTTACTTCGGCAGAGGCTTTAAATTTGCCTCTATGGCCTTGCCACAGTTTGCTCCTCAGGAAATGGGCTTGCCCTCCGTTATGATTAAAAGCGATGACAAATACATAAGTACCGAACTTATTGCCAATATGGACGCCATTGTTGAAGCCGAACTAAACGAGCGTATGCCTTGGGAAATCGCCAAAGCTCTTTTGTGGATGAGTGTTAACTTGTTGGCGCAAGAAGGCGTGCAACAAGCCTTTGGAGACAACCACTCGGCCCTTGGTTTTATCACTTCCGCCATTATTTCGCAAATAACCAATCCCGTAGAAACCAGGACTTGGGCGAGCCTCCCCAAGCACATAGAGATTGCAAGGCTTCCTATGCCGAAAAACGGCACAATTCGCCTTTACAGAGGCAAGGAAAATCCGCTATCCGAAACAATTAGGTTTAACAAAGCTACAAAATACGCTATTGTCTATGTCAGAATACCGACTATCGGGGCAAAACCTGCGGTTTTAATTTCAGAGTTCAAATTATAAGGAGAGTAAAAATGAAAAATCTTTTCGCTATGTTCGCAATTTTGGGAATGCTGGGTCTTTGCGCTTGCACTACTCAAACCAGAGTAATTGATGTTGAAAACGATGAAACCGATCCTGTCGCCGGACTTGAATACCGCGATTTTGAAAATACCGCAGATAAAATGGTGGCTGACATTCTGTCCTCCGGCGTTTTAAATAAACCCGAAGGCGGTCGCTATGTCCTTATAGTGGGACGCATCGTTAATGACACCATGCAAAAGATTGATACTGCTCAAATATCAAAAAAAATCCGCATTCAGCTTATGAAAAGCGGTAAAGTCGCCGTTACCACAATGCAGGAAGACAGCAACATAATGGCAAGCCGCAAACTCCGCGCCGAGGACGAGGTTAACCAAGCCACCGTTGCCGGCAAAGGCAAGATTATTGCCCCCGATTTAAGCCTCAGCGGTTCCATTAATCAGCGCAACTTTATTGAAAACGGTGAGCAGAGGATTGAATATATTTTCTCGCTTTCCATTACCAACATTGAAACGGGATTGACCTTTTGGGAAGGCGAAATACCTGTAATCAAAATCACGGATAAGGACACCAAGACCTGGTAGTCGCCTTTTCTATGACAAATAGCGTTATTGCAAAGGCTTTAAAGGGGCAGATTTTATCAAAGGCAGAGCTTGTCGCTTTGCTGTCCGATGATGATATCAATGACGAGTTGTTTTCCGCCGCCGACAGCGTTCGCAAAGAAAATGTCGGCGACACGGTCCATCTTCGCGCGCTGATAGAGTTTTCCAACATTTGCAAGAACAATTGCCTTTATTGCGGGATAAGGGCTGGCAACACACAGATAAAACGCTATCGCCTAACTGCGGACGAGATTTTCTCGCTTGCAAAATCAGCCAAAGAAATGGGCTTGCAAACCATAGTGCTTCAATCCGCCGAGGACCTGGACTATAAAACCGCCGACCTTTGCCATATCATTGAAAACCTTAAAAAGCTTGATGTGGCGGTGACTTTAAGTATCGGGGAAAAGACTTATACCGAATATAAAGCATATAAAGAGGCGGGCGCAGACCGCTATCTTTTGCGCATAGAAACCACAGACAAGGATTTGTATCACAAGCTTGATCCCAAAATGGATTGGGAAAGGCGCTTTGATTGCTTGCTTGCACTTAAAGATTTAAAGTATGAACTAGGCACCGGCTCACTTATCGGCTTGCCCTCTCAAACCATAGAATCCATGGCGGAAGATATATTATTTTTTAAAAAGTTAGACGCGGATATGATTGGCGTGGGACCGTTTATTCCTCACCCCGACACACCGCTCAAAGATGCAAAAGGAGGCACTCTTGCTATGGCTTTAAAGGTTATGGCCCTTACCCGCCTTATGTTGCCGAACATAAACATACCTGCAACCACCGCTATGGAAACCTTGGAAGAAGGGGGTAGAGTCAAAGCCCTGCAAAGTGGCGCAAATGTCATAATGCCAAATATCACGCTGGCAGATTTAAGCAAAAACTACGCCCTTTACCCGAATAAATCGCGCACTCCTTTAGCGGATATCAAGGCAACAATTCTTAAATTAGGACGCACTATCGGCACGGACAAAGGACAAAGTAAGGCATACGGACTAAAATCCCGCTTATAACTAGCAAGACTTTGCTTCCTTCCAAATCCTGGAAAGTTCGGTTTTGCTAAGATCTTTGACGCTTTTACCTTTTGCCGCCGCTATCTTTTCCATGTTTGCGAACCGTGCTTCAAACTTGCGATTGTATTTGCGAAGGGCCGTATCCGGATCAACCTTCATCTTGCGCGCCACATTGATAGCGGAAAAGAGTAAACTACCCAGAGCGTTTTCTTCATCTTTGGGCGAGGCATTTTGCACTGCTTTAATTTTGCGCTTTAATAAGGACAAGGCTTTTTTGCCGTCCACATCAAACCCGATTCTCGCCGCTCGCTTTTGCATTTTAAAAGCTCTGGTTGAGGAGGGCAGAGTAACGGCTATGCCATCCAAAGCACCCATTTGCTTTTTCTTTGTGGTTCTTTCTTTGGCCTTTACGCTTTCCCACGAAGCAAGAGCTTCCGCCGCGTCATTTGCTTTTGCATCACCGAAGACATGCGGGTGGCGTGATATAAGCTTGGAGCATAAAGCATCAACTACATCATCAAAGTTAAACTTGCCTGCTTCCTTTGCCATATCCGAATAAAACAAAACATGTAGCAGCAAATCGCCGATTTCTTCCTTTATATGCTCATAGTCATTATCCTCAATTGCTTCCAGAACTTCATAGGCTTCCTCAACCGTATTGGGAGCAATGGAAGCAAAGGTCTGCACCCTGTCCCAAGGACAGCCCGTTTGGGGATCTCTTAGAGCAGAAAGTATTTCTTTTAACTTTTGAATGTCTTGCATTTTTAGCGTGTCCTCATATACTCATAACAAAACAAGTTGAATCATAAGGTTAAGATTATGGCAGAAGAAGAAATTAAACAAGACGCTCCCGGCAAAATAAATATGGCAAGGCGCATAAGGAATTACTTTTTTACGGGTATTTTGGTGACCGCCCCTGCGGCTATTACCATTTATCTTGCGGTTATTTTCATTTCTTACATCGACAGCAATGTAGTTAACCTTTTACCCGCAAAATACAATCCTGAAGCCTATTTGCCTTACGGCATTCCCGGCATAGGGCTTGTAATCCTTTTCGTCTTTTTTGTAGTTGTAGGTTGGTTTGCCACGGGCTTGGTAGGCGGCTTTTTCATCAAAGTATGGGAGAAAATTCTTGCTTCAACCCCCATTATTTCCAGCATTTACAACGCATTAAAACAGATTTTTGAAACTTTCTTTTCCGGTTCGTCAAAACCCTCTTTTAGGGAAGTTGTGCTTATAGAATATCCGAGAAAAGGATTATGGACGATTGCCTTTATAACCGGTGCGCCCACCCCCGGTATCAAAGATATTGCTCACCAAAGCAACATGACCAGCGTTTATGTCCCGACGACTCCGAACCCCACTTCGGGATTTTTGCTCTTTGTTCCGAACGAGGATGTGCACAAGCTTGATATTTCGGTCGAGGACGGATTAAAGTATGTCATCTCTGTTGGTATCGTCACGCCCACCGACAAGGAAGCAAAGGCGTTATTAAGGGCAGAGGCAACAGCCAAAGCTGCCGCGAAAAAAGCCCTAAAGAATGTCAAAAAATAGCTAACCTCTCATCAGCTTTACATTTTTATCTTGCTCAAAAAGGTAAAGTAAAACGCGAAGAGCCTCTCCTCTGTCCCCCTTTAAGGAAGGATTGGTTTCAACTATCATCTGCGCATCTTTTGCCGCGGTATGAATAAGATCCAAATCCGTCGCCATATTTGCCAGCTTAAACTCGGGAAAGCCGCTCTGCTTTGTGCCAAGCACCTCACCAAATCCGCGAAGGCGCAAATCTTCCTCAGCTATCTCAAAGCCATCATCGGTTTTGCGCATAATATCAAGGCGCGCCTTTGCTGAGGTGGTAAGATTCTCTCCATACATAAGGACGCAGGAAGACTCCTTGCTCCCCCTACCAATTCGCCCGCGTAACTGGTGTAACTGGGCCAACCCGAACCTTTCCGCATGCTCAATCACCATAACCGAGGCAATGGGCACATCAACCCCTACCTCTACCACGGTCGTCGCCACCAGTATGGATAAGGGTGAGTTCCCATCGGCGAACTCGGCCATAACCTTATCTTTTTCGGCGGCATCCATTTTACCGTGCACCAACCCTACTTGCTTTGGGAATAGGGCCGAGAGCTCTTTAAAGCGCTGTTTAGCTGCCGCAATGTCCAAAGCCTCGCTTTCTTCAACCAGCGGACAAATCCAGTAAATCTTTGTCCCCGTCGCAACAGCTCTTTTTATCGCCAATATAACTTCGTCGAGCTTAGATAAGGGCAAGGCTACCGTTTTAACGGGCGCTCGTCCCTTTGGCTTTTCATCAACGACGGATATATCCATATCTCCATACAAAGTAAGAGCCAGCGTTCTGGGAATAGGGGTGGCTGTCATAACCAGCATATCGGGAGCCGCCCCCTTTGCCTTAAGGTCAAGGCGTTGATGCACACCAAAGCGATGCTGCTCGTCAATTACCGCCAATCCCAAGCGATTAAACACGACTCCTTCTTGAATAAGAGAATGAGTGCCGATAACTATATCCATGGTTCCGTCTTTAATTGCGCCTAGATTATCCTTTTTTTGCGAAGGCTTATCTTTACCGGTTAAAAGGCAGATATTAACACCGGCCATATCGGCTAAGGGCTTAAGTTTATTATAGTGTTGTCGCGCTAAAATCTCGGTAGGCACCATAAACGCACCTTGTAAACCGCACTCGACCGCATTAAGTAGGGCAAAAAAGGCAATCACCGTCTTTCCGCTTCCGACATCACCTTGGATAAGGCGATACATAGGTGAACTCCTCGCCATATCCGTTCCGATTTCCTTTAGAACTCGCACTTGCGCGTCGGTAAGTTTAAAGGGCAGGCTGGCAAAAACTTTACGCCTTATTTTCCCATCTCCTTTAATCTCATATCCCGAAAGCTTTTTCTTTTTTGCTCGCAAAAGAGCAAGGGCAAGTTGCCCGGACAGCAATTCATCATAAGCCAATCTTCGCCGCGCGGGATTCGCACTATTAATATCAGCCATGGTTTTGGGATTATGAACCAAGTTCACGGCGTCAATCCAATCGGGGAAGCCTTGCTTTTTCTTAAACTCGGTATCAAGCCATTCAGGCAAGGGCTTAAGCATTGCCAAAGCTCCTTTAACACTTTTCTCCATCATTTTTAAAGAAATACCGGCGGTCAAAGGATAAACGGTTTCAAATAAAGGCATTTCGCTTTCGTTTGCCACAATATAATCAGGGTGCGCCATCTGCATGCCATAGTTTGCAAAGTCCACTCGACCGGAAACAATTCTTTTCGCTCCAATCGGCAGATACTTTTCCAAAAATCCTTTAAAAACCTTAAAGAACACCAAGACAATATTCCCCGTTTCGTCATGGCAAACTACCCGCGTGGGCGACCTGCGGCTTCTGGGTAGGACTATGTCATCAACTTCAAGGTGAAGAGTGGCAATCTCACCGTTTTTAGCTTCTGCAACGGTTGTTTTATTACTCCTGTCTATAATCCCGACGGGTAAATGCCAAAGCAAATCCGCTACCTTGGCAATACCAAGATTTTGGTAGCTCTTAGCATACTTCTCACCGATTCCGGTAACGGAAGTAATGGGGGCAAATAAAGAATATAAAACAGCAGGCCTCATAAAGCCATTATAAGAAACTTGAATCAGAATATCAACTTAACTTGCTAAGCGATTCAAAGAGTTAAAATTATGCGAACATAAGTGACGATGACCGCTTTCCGACAGGGTCCGAAACTACCAGCCCGCCCGTATAACAATCATCAAGGTTGGTGTAGCGATGTTGCAACTTTTTAAGCCTTTGCCCAAATCTTTCCCTAATATATGGAGCATTCGCACTTACATGCACATTATGCACGACATCATTGCAATAAGTGTATGAGGCAATCGGAAACAGGAACGCCGAGCAGAGTATATCACAAAGTTGCAATCCTACATGGTTGTTAGAGTGCGAGAAGCAAGGCAGCTCCGGGATATTTTTATAGGCCGGGTCAAGTATCCTGAACTTTTGAGTGAAAATAGAGTGCGACACCATAATGTTCTTAATCTGATCGCGACTGTCCATAATGCAAAAACCGACATCTTGGTTCTCTTCTAAATAATGGTTAAAGTATTCATAAATGCTTTGAATTGACGAAGAATAAACCCCGTTGCCGTTAAAAGCTTTGCCCGGCACTTTCACCCATATTCTGGCGACAATTTGCACTTCATAGCGCTCGAACAAATCCATAATTTTATCCATAAAGCCGATGGCATGCCGCCTTTGCTGATGCACTCCGCGCAAAGCATTTTTGCGGACATCTGCCCCTTTTATCTCGGGCAAAACTCTATCCAAATACTTCATGGATTTAGGACAAAGCGAGGGGAAAAACCGTTGCTTAAGATGAATGAAATCTTGAGTTATCCCGTAAAGCCTATCTGTGTCTATAAACAGCCCGCCAATTACAAAAACCGGCTGATTATTACCTTTCCTTTTGATGTCAAGGGGGAGTGATCCCAAATCGCCGGCTTCGTCTACATAACAAATCTTGCCCATAAAAAGACCTCGGATACAACTATGACCACCCAAGGTGGCCACAGGATTTACTGCCCAAAGGGTCAGTTGCTAAGAATACTGACGCTATTATAGCAAAATCCCTACAAATGTCAAGGATAATTTTATTTTGGCAAAGCATCCAAAA
Source organism: uncultured Pseudomonadota bacterium (assembly GCA_902783675.1). Taxonomy (GTDB): domain Bacteria; phylum Pseudomonadota; class Alphaproteobacteria; order CACZRW01; family CACZRW01; genus CACZRW01. The sequence goes on from CACZRW010000091.1 coordinate 16,783, forward strand.
ATCCTTGTAAGATATAAGCTGCGGCACTGCGATCAATGGCATTCCTTCGTTTTTTGCGGGAAAGGTCGGCTTGCTCTATCATAATCCTTTCCACTGCTACCGATGAAAACCGCTCGTCCCAATAAAAAATGGGAAGTCCGACGGCTTCGGCTATCCTATCTCCAATTCCCCGTGTAATCGTAGCGCGTTCACCTTCCTTGCCGCTCATTTCCAAAGGTAGCCCCGCCACCAAAGCGCACACATCTCGGGAAGCGATAAAGCCTTTTAACTCCGCCATGTCGTTATTAAAAGAGGTGCGGAATATGGTTTTAAGCGGACTTGCAATCATAAGCCCCGCATCGCTTACGGCAACACCTATGGTCTTAGATCCGATATCCAGTCCTAAAACCGTTTTGCCTTTAACCAATAATTTTTGAAACTCTCCGATATCCATAGTCTTTTATCTATTGCTAAAATCCACAGTTAGTGATAGTTTCGCACGCAAATCTTTTTTTGTATAGGAGAAAAAAATGCCGGTTGATATAAATACGGTGAAACAAGTTGCCTACCTCGCAAGATTAAAAGTCCCTGACAGTGATTTGGAAAAAGTGGCAAAAGAACTTGAAAGCCTTTGCCAGTGGGCGGAGCATTTAAAGGAAGTTGATACCGAGTTTGTCGAGCCTTTAACTTCGGTTTTGGATAAAGATATGCCCCTTATCTACAGGGACGACAAAGTAACCGAAGGCGGCATCCGCGATGAATTGATGTCCCTGGCGACAGAGAATGAAGACGGCTATTACGAAGTACCTCAGGTGGTGGAGTAAAATAAATGACAGATTTAGTTGATTTAACGATTGCTGAAGCAAGAAAGGCACTTGATGAAGGTGAGTTTACCGCAACGGAACTTGCCGAAGCTCACATAAAAGAGATGGAAAAGGCGAAACACTTAAACGCCTATATTACCGAAACTCCAGACCTTGCTCTTGAGATGGCAAAAAAGTCGGACGAGAGAATCAAAAACAAAAAAGCGGGGCTTTTGGAAGGCATTCCCGTAGGTATGAAGGATTTATATTGCACAAAAGGCGTGCTTACCACCGCCGCCTCACATATTTTGGACGGCTTTGTGCCTTTTTATGAATCCACCGTTTCCGAAAAGATTTGGAACGCCGGCGGTGTTTTAATGGGCAAAACCAACCTTGACGAATTCGCCATGGGTTCGGGAACTATCACAGGCTACTACGGTTGCACGGAAAACCCTTGGAAAAGAACGGGCGACAATAAGACCGTCCTTGTTCCCGGTGGTTCATCGGGCGGTTCTGCTGCGGCTGTTTCCGCAGGTTTGTGTATGTGTGCCACGGGAACCGATACGGGAGGATCAATCCGCCAACCTGCATCGTTCTGCGGTATTGTCGGCTTGAAGCCAACCTACGGGCGTTGCTCTCGCTACGGCATTATAGCCTTTGCTTCTTCGCTTGACCAAGCCGGACCTATGGCAAGAACGGTAGAAGATACCGCGCTTCTTATGGAAGTTATGGCGGGCTTTGATGACAAAGATTCAACCTCGGCACAATTAGCTGTCCCTAACTACCGCAAAGCCCTGGGCGGTGACTTAAAAGGTAAGGTAGTTGGCATACCGAAAGAATATCGCCCCAGCGGCATCAATCCCGATGTTATAAAGATGTGGGACGAGGGTATTCGCTGGCTTAAAGACGCAGGGGCAGAGGTCGTGGAAGTATCTTTACCTCATACGGAATACGCTCTTACGACTTACCATGTAATCGCTTCCGCCGAATGCTCGTCAAACTTGGCAAGATACGACGGTATCAGGTTTGGCTTGAGAAAAGATGGCAAGACACTGGACGAAGTTTACGCCAACACTCGTATGGAAGGTTTCGGCAACGAACCCAGACGCCGCATACTCATCGGCACATATATTCTGGGCGAAAGCCGCTATAATGACTACTTCCTAAAAGCACAAAAGGTCCGTCGCTTGATAGTGAAAGACTTTGATGATGCTTTCAAAAAGGTGGATTTCTTGCTTACTCCAGCAGCTCCTTCCACGGCTGTCAGTGCCGAGGAGATGAAGAATCAAGATCCTATCACGGTATTCTTGAACGATGCCTTTGTCTGTCCCGCTTCATTGGCAGGTTTACCTGCAATGGTTGTGCCATCGGCGATATCGTCCGACGGTTTGCCCTTAGGCTTACAAATCATAGGTAAACCTTTCGCCGAGGAACAAGTATTCCAAGTCGCAAGTATAATTGAAAAAGCCGCAAACTTTACAAAACAACCCCATAGGGTGAGAGGATAAAAAAATGGCAAGATACACTATTGAAGGAAGAACAGGAGCTTGGGAAGTTGTTGTCGGCCTAGAAGTTCACTGCCAAGTCATCACGAAATCAAAGTTGTTCAGCGGCGCTTCGGCGGTCTTTGGCGATAGCCAGAATTGTTCCGTTTCCACCATAGACGCAGGCTATCCCGGTATGCTCCCCGTCATTAACCAATACGCCGTTGAGCAGACGGTGCGGACGGGCTTAGGAATTAACGGCAAAATAAATAAGTATTCTGCCTTTGATCGCAAGAATTACTTTTACGCCGACTTGCCCACGGGCTATCAAATAAGTCAATTTTTTCACCCCATCGTCACTGATGGCTGGCTGGAAGTAACACGCGAAAATGGCGAAGTAAAGAAAATCGGCATTGAGCGTATCCATATAGAGCAAGACGCCGGCAAATCCATACATGGACAAGTAAAGGGCAAAACCTTTATTGACCTTAACAGGGCAGGGGTTACTCTCATGGAAATTGTGACTAAGCCCGAAATGGAATCTCCCGAAGATGCCGGCAACTTCGTTCGCAAACTTCGTGCCATTGTGCGCTATCTCGGCACTTGCGACGGCAACATGGACGAAGGCTCAATGCGTTGCGATGTTAATGTATCGGTAAACCGTCCCGGTGATGGCTTCGGCACAAGGGTAGAGGTAAAGAATGTCAACTCTATCCGCTTTGTAAAGGAAGCGGTGGAAGTTGAGGCAAGGCGCCAAATTGATGCTTATGAATCCGGTGAACCCGTAACTCAGGAAACCCGCCTTTTTGATAGCGATAAACTGGAAACAAGGGCTATGCGCAGCAAAGAGTTTGCAATAGATTACCGCTACTTCCCCGATCCTGATTTGGTAACTTTAGTGCTTGCCGATGATATGGTCGCCAGGATTAGGGACACAATGCCCGAGCTCCCCGACGCCAAGAAACAAAGGTTTATAGACGAATACAAACTTACGGAATATGACGCAAGACAACTTGTCTCCGAAAAGGAAGTGGCGGAATATTTTGAAACCGCTGCCAAGGGCAATGATGCTAAAAAGGTTGCTAACTGGATTTTAGGTGACTTGTTCGCACTTTTGAACAGCGAAGGCAAAGACATTACGGAAAGCCCGATATCTGCGGAAAATCTCGGCAAGTTGGTTGGCTTAATCGGCAACAACACCATTTCCGGCAAGATTGCGAAAGATGTGTTTGCGATTATGGAAAAAAAAAAAAAATCTCCGGAGGTTATCGTTGAAGAACAGGGACTTAAACAAGTAAGTGATACCGGAGCAATTGAGGCCGAGATTGACAAGGTCATTGCCGCTAATCCCGATAAAGTGTCCGAGTATAAAGGCGGTAAGGATAAACTCCTCGGTTGGTTCGTAGGTCAGGTAATGGCCGCGACCAAAGGCAAGGCCAATCCCGGCATTTTGAACGAAATGCTGAAAAAGAAGCTTGGTTAAGAATTACACATAGGTCTTAATAAAAACAAAATTGAAATCAGTTGACTTTGCTTTGGCGCAAATATATAAGAGTATCCTCTACGCGGAGAGGTGGCAGAGCGGTAATGCAGCAGATTGCTAATCTGTGAACCGGTTTCGGTTCCCCGGGTTCGATTCCCGGTCTCTCCGCCAATTTTTAAGACTATCCTAAAGTATATCTTAAAAACTCGCCTAAAATCTATAAAGCTGAATGCAGGCATATTATTAAGGAGAATTATCTATGCGTAAAACCGCTTTTGCCCTAGCCGCTACATTAGCTCTTATTCCATCATTAGCTAACGCCGAGGGCTTTAATCCCGTAACCGAATACACAAAATTCAAAAACTGGTTTCAAGAAAAAACGGATATCACTTATTCTTTCTATGCTTCCTTTTTGATGCAAACAGGCACTCCCGACGGAGGGAAGAGCATATTCCAAACTATTTACAATCCTAACATTACCTGGAACATCTTTGATAGCGATAAATACGGCGCAGGCTCAATCAATTTTGGTTACAGCGCGGTGCAATATTGGTCAAAGGCAAATGGTAACTATTTAAGCAATAACATAAATATAGCTAACCAGGTTAACGATAATTCAATAAACGAGGATACCTTTTCTCAATTAACTTACACTCAAACCTTTGCAAACAATATGTTCGGAGTGACGGTAGGACAATTCCCCTTGTGGCTTTTTGACGGCGGTCAATACGGCAGCAATCAGCAAACAAGCTTCATAAACATGGCTCTTTCGCAAAATGCTTCATCAACTTATCCGCTGGCAAGCCTTGGCGCTTATGTCACTTGGAATCCCACTCCTACCATTTCCATTTCCGCTGGACTTCAAGACGCTAATAACATTTCGGGTTCAAGAATTAGCACAAGGGACTTAAACAAAGGCGATTGGACAGGCTTTGGCTACATTTCGTGGTCGCCGAAGATAGAAGGCTTGGGCTCCAGCCAGTTCACTCTTTTGTATTACAATCAGCCTTCGGTCAGGCTGCAACCTGATAATTCTGAAGGGTGGTCTTTCAACTTTACCCAAAACATCAACGATACTTGGGGAGTTTTCGGCAGATTTAACACCGCTACCGGTGACATTATGCCGATTTCCAGCTCTATTGTGTTAGGCGGAGTGATGAACAACCCCTTAAAGCGCAACCCGCTGGACCAAATAGGCCTTGCCGTCGCCTTTAATGAGATTAACGACAATGTCGTCTCTGCCAACTTCGGCACCAAGGTTCGCAAAACGGAAACGGTGATAGAAGGCTTTTGGAATTGGGGCATAACCGAATATATGCAAGTCACCCCCGATGTCCAGTTCTATATCAACCCCGCGCTTGACAGCAAACAGGACACGGCAACAGTCTTTTCGCTTCGCTTAACCTTTATGCTGTAGCAACGAATCTTGAATCAAAGGATAAAGCGATTCACTTAACCGATTCAAATTAAAGCGATAAAAATCACATTTTTGGTTGGCTCGCATAAAAACACTTGCATTTTCCATAAAAGGGGTATAAAAGAACCTCCGTTTTTAATTCACATGCAAGGCGTTATGCGCTTTTTGGGCTTAAATCAGCCCTAAGATCGTTCCGGTGCCAAGTTTTGGTTCTTGCTTTGCAGAGGTTCAACTGGAAAAGAAAGGAAAAATTATGTCTCTTCCAACATTTACTATGCGCCAACTTATTGAATCCGGCGTTCACTTCGGACACAACACTCGCAGATGGAACCCCAAGATGGGTAAGTATATCTTTGGTACTCGTGACGGTGTCCACATTATTGACTTACAACAAACCGTCCCTATGCTTTTTGAAGCTATGCAGGTTGCTCGCGATGTTGCGGCAAAGGGCGGCAAGATCCTGTTTGTCGGCACAAAGCGCGCCGCGCAACTTCCGATTAAGGAAGCGTCCGAGCGTTGTGGCCAATACTTTGTAAATCACCGCTGGCTTGGCGGCACTCTTACCAACTGGAAAACTATTTCGGTATCCATCAAGCGTTTAAAAGAAATTGAAGCCAAGGAAGCTTCGGGAGAATATGAAAGTCTTACCAAGAAAGAGCGCCTTAATATCGCTCGCGAAAAGGAAAAGCTGGATCGTTCTTTGGGCGGCATCAAAAACATGGGGCGTCGTCCCGACTTGGTTTTCATCATTGATGTTGCCAAAGAGGAACTTGCTTTAACCGAAGCTGCAAAGCTTGGTATTCCCGTAATTGCGATTTGCGATACTAATGTTAACCCCGATGGTATTGATTACCCCGTTCCCGGCAACGATGATGCTGTCCGCGCTATCAATCTTTATTGCGACTTGATAAGCGGTGCAATTCTTGACGGCATTAACGAGGAGTTAAAGGCCTCCGGCGTTGACTTGGGCGCTGCCGAAGTTGTGACCGAAGAGGTTGTGACTGAGGAAGTTGCGACTGAGGAGAAAGCTCCTGCCAAAGCGGAAGAGGCCGCTGCGGACGAGGCTCAAACCCCTGCTGAATAGTCGCTCATAACAAACAATAAATAACAAGGCGACGGATTTTATTTTATATTTTTCCGTCGCTTTTTTAAAATTTAAAGGAGAATAAAATGGCTGAAATTACCGCATCATTAGTTAAAGAATTACGCGAAAAAACGGGCGCAGGTATGCTCGATTGTAAAAAGGCGCTCACCGAAGCCGCCGGAGATATGGAAAACGCTATTGACTGGCTTCGTAAAAAAGGCCTTTCCGCCGCCGCTAAAAAGGCTGGCCGCACCGCATCACAGGGTCTGGTCGCTGCTACGGCTAAAGACGGCAAAGGCGTAGTCATTGAAGTGAACTCGGAAACGGATTTTGTTGCTCGTAACGATGATTTTCAAGCCTTTGTTGATGAAGCAATGCAAGTCGCCCTTGATGAAGATGGCGACATTGAGGCTGTAAAGAATCACAAGGCAGGCGATAAAAGCGTCGCCGAAAAGCTTACGGACTTGGTCGCTAAAATAGGCGAAAACCTTTCCCTTCGCCGTAGCGCAAGCTTGAAAGCAGACAAGGGCGCCGTTGTTTCCTATGTTCACGGCGCAGTTACTCCGGGCAAAGGTAAAATCGGCGTTTTGGTGGCCCTTGAATCCGATGCTCCTGCCGATAAATTGGAAGCCCTGGGCAAACAAATCGCAATGCATGTTGCAGCTACAAACCCTATGTCTTTGGATATATCGGGCGTTGACGCTCACGAGCTGGAACGCGAAAAAGGTATCATTGCCGAGCAAGCCAAAGCTTCCGGCAAGCCCGAGGCTATTATTGAAAAGATGGTTGAAGGCAGACTCCGCAAGTTCTATGAGGAAGTTGTTCTGCTTGAACAGGCTTTTGTTATGGATCCCGACAAAAAAGTTAAAGATGCCGTTGCCGACTTCGCCAAAGAGCTTGGCTCTGATGTAAAGATTACGGGCTTTGTTCGCTTTGGTCTTGGCGAGGGTATTGAAAAAGAGGAAACTGATTTCGCCGCTGAGGTTGCAGCCCAACTAAATAAGTAGTATAACTGCTTAAAACCAAAGGAGAACTGCCAATGACCGAGAAGCCTATTTACAAACGCATACTTTTAAAGTTGTCCGGTGAAAGCCTTATGGGTAGCAAAGAGTTTGGTATGGACGCCGTTGCCGTTAACGAGCTCGCCAAGGACTTAAAAGATTTGGCTTTGCAAGGGGTGGAGGTCTGTGTGGTTATTGGTGGCGGCAATATCTTTCGTGGTATTGCCGGTGCTGCTGCCGGTATGGATAGGACCAGCGCGGATTACATGGGAATGCTTGCAACCGTAATGAATGCTCTTTCATTACAAGACGCTTTGGAAAACAAGCAAGGCTTGCAGACGCGGGTCATGTCGGCTATTCCCATGCCTACCGTTTGTGAATCCTATATTCGTCGCCGCGCGGTTCGCCACTTGGAAAAGGGGCGGATTGTTATATTCGCGGCAGGCACGGGCAATCCTTTTTTCACTACGGATACCGCAGCCACCCTTCGTGCGATTGAGATGAATTGTGATGTTATTATGAAAGCAACGCAAGTCGACGGCATTTACGATTCTGACCCCAACAAAACCAAAGGTGCAAGGCGCTATGACAAAATCAGCTATGAAGATGTCATTACCAAAAATCTTTCGGTTATGGACGCCTCGTCGATTGCCTTGGCTCGCGATAACAACCTTCCGATTATAGTCTTTTCCCAACATGATGAGGATGCCTTACAAAAGGCGGTAAGAGGTCTTGGCAAGTTTACCGTCGTCGGCAAAAAAGATAATTAAGGAGCAATTCTATGGATATAAACGAATTAAAAGCAAACATTACCGCTCGTATGGAAAAGACTCTAGACGCCTTAGGGCGCTCGTTCACGGGGCTTAGAACGGGCAGGGCAACCACTGCCTTGCTTGATAATATCTTTGTCGAGGCCTACGGTTCAACCGTTCCTTTAAACCAAGTCGGCAATGTCAGTGTTCCCGAATCTCGCATGCTTTCCGTCTCGGTTTGGGACAAGGGCCTGGCTAAAAATGTTGAAAAGGCAATAAGGGAATCCGCTCTTGGTTTAAACCCTATGAGCGATGGCAATCTTATTCGTATTCCTATTCCTCCTTTGTCCGAGGAGCGCCGCATTGAACTTGTTCGCATTGCCGGAAAGTATGCCGAGGAATCCAAAATATCTATCCGCAACATTCGCCGCGACGGCATGGATGAAATAAAGGAAATGGAAAAGCGTAGCGAAATATCCGAGGACGAAAAGCACGAATACGAAGAAGTTATCCAAAAAATAACGGACGCCATGATCGCCAAGATTGACGAGCACTTAAAAAGCAAAGAACAGGAAATAAAACAAGTCTAGATGGGAAAGCCGGCTTCAAACATCATTCCGAGCCACATCGCCGTTATTATGGACGGCAACGGCAGATGGGCAAAATCCAAAGGCCTTCCGCGAAGCAAAGGACACGAGGCCGGTGTAAAGTCTTTGCAAGAGTTCATAAAATACGCGGGCAAACTTGGCATAAAATATATAACCATTTATGCTTTTTCTTCGGAAAATTGGCTTCGCCCCGAAAGCGAAGTTAAAACTTTAATGAACCTTTTGCGTAAATACTTAAAAAGCGAATTAAAGACAGCGCAAAAAAACGAAGTCCGCTATCGCTTTATAGGTGATTTATTTCGCCTTGATGCCGACATAAGGGACCTTATCCGTGACATTGAAACTTTAACCAAAGATAAACAGGGACTTACGCTAAACATTGCCCTAAGCTACGGCGGCAAAGATGAAATAGTTACTGCCGCAAGGGCACTTGCTACCGAAGTTAAAGAGGGCAGGCTAACTCCCGACGCTATCAACGAGGAAACCTTTGCCTCCAAGCTTTTAACCTATCCCGCACCTTATCCCGACTTGTTAATAAGGACGAGCGGCGAACAAAGAATCAGCAACTTTTTGCTTTGGCAATTGGCATACACGGAAATGGTTTTTGTTGACACTCTGTGGCCGGATTTTTCCGCAAAGGACTTGGATTTTGCCATAAACGAGTTCCAAAACCGCAAAAGACGCTTTGGCAAGATAGAGGATTAAAAACAAATGAAACAACGCATCATCTCATCATTGATACTTCTTCCTTTGGTTGGTCTTGCCATTTGGTTCGCTTATCCTTGGTTCCAGATTCTGCTTGGAGTGGTAATAGTTCTGCTCTCGTGGGAGTGGGATAAAATGCTTACAAATAAGCTCACTCCGTTTGCACTTATCAGTGCTGTCGTTGCCACCGCCGCCATGTTGATGGTTGAATCGGGGCAAACGGCAATACTTTTTGCAGGCATTGTGGCGGCAGTATCTTTGCTCGCATACGCCAAGTCCAAAAAAAGTATGGATCCCCACCCTTTACTGAGAACTTTTGGCATTTTTTATATAACCGCCTTTGCCGTTTCGGCAGTTTTCATTCTTAATACTTTTGGCACCTTGTTCGTATTCTGGCTTATTTTAGTAGTTTTTGCCACTGATGTTGGAGGCATGATTGTCGGCTTGCCGCTAAGAGGGCCGGCACTTTGCCCCAGCATCAGCCCTAAAAAGACATGGTCAGGTTTTTTCGGTGGATTGATTTTTGCTATTCTGATTGCGGTGCTTTTTGGCACATTGTTTAATCTTGGTGCTATTCCCGACTTGATTCTTTTCGGCTCGGTCATTTCCGTCTTTGCGGTTTTCGGTGACTTACTGGAATCCAAAATAAAAAGAGTAGTAGGGGTCAAGGACTCTGGTAATATTATTCCCGGTCATGGAGGTATGTTTGACAGAGTAGACAGCCTTATGCTTGTTATTATTGTTGTTACTATTTTCAGCGTCATTGCTTGCGGAGCTTGCCCACAATGAAAAGTATAAGTATTTTAGGATCCACCGGTTCCATAGGCAAAAGTACCGTATCCGTAATAAAGGAAAATCGGGATAAGTTCACTGTTAGTGCATTGGTAGCGGGTTCTAATACCTCACTTCTGGCAGAGCAGTCCAAAGACTTGGGCGCAAAGCTGGCAGTCGTTGCCGATGAAACAAAGTATAATGAATTAAAAGAAAACCTTGCCGACACAAATATAAAAATCGCCGCCGGTAAAACGGCCGTGTTGGAAGCTGCCGCTATGGATGCTGACATTGTAATGTCCTCTATCGTGGGGGCTGCTGGTCTTGAGCCCACCGCCGAAGTTATAAAAAGAGGCAAGACTCTGGCGCTGGCTAATAAAGAAACGCTGGTATGCGCCGGCGAAATCGTCATGCAAATGATAAAGGACACTGGCACAACCCTTCTTCCGGTTGACTCCGAGCATAGCGCCATTTTTCAGTGCTTAAACGAAAGTCAAAGGGATAAAGGGCAGGTTGCCGGCCTTGTCCTTACCGCTTCGGGCGGACCTTTTAGGGATAAAGATTTGGATTTCATGGCAAAAGTTACTCCCGAACAGGCAGTGTCTCACCCCAACTGGAGTATGGGGGCAAAGATATCCGTCGATTCCGCAACCATGATGAATAAAGGGCTTGAAATTATAGAAGCCTATCATCTTTTTGGCTTGCCTTTGGAAAAAATAAAAGTTGTCGTTCATCCGCAATCCATAATCCACAGCGCCGTCTCCTATATTGACGGTTCGATGCTGGCGCAACTCGGGAACCCCGATATGCGCACGCCCATATCTTACGCGCTCGGCTTCCCGAACAGGATTCCTTCGGGCGTAAGGCAACTTGATTTAGCCGATATTGGCACGCTTTCCTTCTTTTCGCCGGACGAAGCACGCTTTCCAAGCTTAAGACTGGCTAAGTCAGCATTGGCAAAGGGATCCTTCGCCACCAATGTTTTGAACGCTGCCAATGAAGTCGCCGTTGCCGCTTTCTTGGCAA
>CACZRW010000092.1 GCA_902783675.1 uncultured Pseudomonadota bacterium
AAAGATGCAGGCGCTCTGCCGCTTCGGATAACAACTTCTGCCCCTCGGAGGTCAGAGGCGTTACGGCTTCCAAAAGCTTGCCGTCGGCCTCGGCATTGGTGGAAATGCCTTGTCCCTTATAGCGAATCTTTTGAATGTTTAAGGCAAAAGCAACGCGCTTCGCCACATCAGCGCTGCTTTCCGCGGCTTTCGGGGCAGACATGTCCCAAGGGTTTACGGCAGGCACTTCTATATGCATGTCTATGCGGTCAAAAAGCGGACCGGAAATGCGGGATTGATACTCGGCGGCGCATTTAGGCGCACGCGGGCATTGTTGCTCGGGAGAGCCGAAGTAGCCGCATTTACAGGGGTTCATGGCGGCGATAAGTTGAAAACGCGCGGGGTAAATCGCGTGGAAGCTTGCTCTTGCTACCGATACTTTGCCCGTTTCCAGCGGCTGGCGCAGGGCTTCCAAAGTCTGACGGCCAAACTCGGGAAGCTCGTCAAGGAACAAAATGCCCTTATGTGCAAGCGAGACTTCGCCCGGCTTTGCCTTTTGTCCCCCGCCGACCATGGCTGGCATGGATGCCGAGTGGTGCGGGTCGCGGAAAGGGCGCCGGCTCACGAGTTTGCCGTCTTTTATCAGTCCGGCAACCGAGTGTATCATGCTTACTTCTAAAATCTCCTCGGAAGATAAGGGAGGAAGAATGCTGCCCATGCGCGCGGCAAGCATGGATTTGCCCGCGCCCGGCGGTCCTATCATAAGCAGGTTATGCCCGCCGGCAGCGGCTATTTCCAGCGCTCTTTTGGCGGATTCCTGGCCTTTTATGTCTTTTAAATCTAGATCCGAGGCCATCTCCAAAACCGAAAGCTTTTCGGGTTTGGGAACGGGAACATTGTTCTTAAAGTGATCGACCAGTTCTTTTAACGAGGAGACTGCGATAATGTCGGGATTGCCCGACCACGCGGCCTCGCCTCCCTGGGCGGCAGGGCAAATGAAGCCCAAGCTCTTTATGTTGGCGCCGACGGCGGCAGGCAAAATGCCGGAGACGGGCGCTATACTCCCGTCCAGCCCCAGCTCGCCCATGACAATGTAAGAAGAAAGCCTGTCCGTCGGAATGATGCCGATGGCGCCCATTAAGCCCAGAGCAATGGGAAGGTCAAAGTGCGAACCTTCCTTTATAATGTCGGCGGGGGCCAGGTTTATGGTAATGCGCTTGGGCGGAAGCGATACGCCTATGGACGAAAGGGCGGCGCGCACGCGCTCTTTGCTCTCGCCTACCGCCTTGTCCGCCAGGCCTACAATGGCAAAGGTCGGCATGCCGCCCATTATCTGCACTTCTACCTTTACGGGAAGGACATCTATACCGGAAAAGGAAACGGTGTTTACCTTAACAACCATGCTTTGTTGCTACCCTCTAATGCGGCTTCTTCCTGCTTGGGCGCGGTTACCACCTGGGGGTGGGGTCAGTGCCGCGGAAACGGCGGGAAGGATAGTTGGTATAGGCAAAATTGTCGTCGGGAGCGGTGAATCTGGGAATGTCGGTTACCCTTACAAAGCCAAGCCTTTCCATTCTTTCGGCGCAAATCTCAACGCTGTCCGACAAGATGCCCGAGGTCGTTAAGGTCTCAGACGAGCAAGATACCATTTCCCGAGATTGCGGGTGAATGAGTAAAATCCTGTCAAGTTTGGCATTGTAAATCCTTTGCTCTGCCTTGATTTGAGCAAAAGTCTCCCCTCTGATATCGGCCTTGGTCTTAGGGGTGGCGGCAGAGAAAAAAGAAGATGAGCAGGCGCAAAGAGATACCGCAAAAGCGGAACAAAAAACGGTTAAAGCAAGTTTTTTCATATTTTTCCTCGTGAAAAAAGAGTTAGTGGCTAAAAGGTAAAGCTTTTCGGCTTTTTTGGCAAGAGGTTTTAAAATAAAGGAAAATGTAATTACAATGTGATTCCGCAAAAACCTTTTTCCAAAGCTTCGGGCGGGGTGGTTTCCCACGGGAAGCAAATCCATAAATCCTGCGGGATTTCCGTCAGAAAATAGTCGGCAAAGGGCTTGCCCTGAGGCTTGGCAAAAATAACGGCGGAAGTGGCTTTCGGAAGGTGCTCTTTGACAATTTTCATGGTTTTCCCCGAATCTACAAGATCGTCTATAACCAATACTCCGGCGCCGTCTCCGTCCAACATCTTAATGATTTGCGAGGAGTCTTGCTGTTCGCAATCAAGATAGCTGTTTATGCAAATGGTTTCGATACGGTGGATTTGAAGCTGCCTTGCCAAAATAGCGGCAGGGACCATGCCTCCGCGCGTGACGGCGCAAAGGGTCGAAATGTTCTTTGTGGAAATTACGGGAGCGAGCAAATCCGCCAAAGCCGAGAGGCTTTTATCCATATCTTCCCACGAGGGCTTGGTGAAACGAGTCATTTTTATTCTCCTTTTTCGGGTTCGTTTATAAGTGAGTTCAGTTTAGCGCGAAAATCGGAAGATGAAAGATTTAAAAAGCCCTTTGCTCTTAAAACTTCATCACCTTTGCGGTTGTAAACGATGATTAAGGGAGTGCTTAAAATCCCCGCCGCCTTGGCGAAATCGCCGTCGGTGTCAAGGTAAATCGGCAGGTGCTTGGTGTTCGTTTGGGCGTAGATTTTCCTTGCGGCAAAAAGGTCGGGGGCGTCTATCATGAGCGGAATGACCGCAATGTCGGGGGTAAGGGTTTTAAGTGCCTCTACCTCGGGGAGCATTGCGCGGCACATGGCGCACTTATCCTTCCATACGAACAAAACCAGCGGCGGCGCGGCATCGGTGTTGGTAAAATCCTCAAGCGCAACTTTGTTCTTGGCGGCGTCGTAAAAGGGAACTCCGGAATAAAGTTCAAATCCGTGGCAAGGCAGGGGCAGGGCGAAAGGAGCTATAAGAGCAAAAAGAAAGGGGAAAAGGCGGGAGTAAGGGCGCATTTATTCTTTACCTGTCAGCGATAATTCCCGTTAGCGATAATAAAGGGCAAAAGTGTTTTGGTCGTTTCTCGTGCACTCGTGAACGCCGGCGTTCGTAATCTCATCAGATACCTCTACAGAGTGAACATTTTCGCTGCCGCCCGTCGGGGTTGTCTCGCCCGTGTAAAGAAGCTTGCCGTCATAGTAGTGATTGTTGTTGATGGAGACGCTGGCAACGCTTTTCCCCCAGCTTTGATTGGCGAACTTTACGCAGTAGTCGTAAGGCAAGTCGTGCAGGACAATACCGAAAGAGTAAGCGATAGAGGTGCCGCTTATGACACCCGGGCCCACAACGGAAAAGGCAGTGCCTGCCGGGGTTGCGACATTACCCGATTTACAAAAGGAAAAGCCGCTGGCGCACAGAAAGTCTTCCAAACTCACATTCCCCGACGAGCTGCAAGAATCGTCATTATAAAACTTGCATAAATACGGCGATCTTTGAAAGTCGGTGCTATAGTTGCTTAAAGGGGCGGCAATGCGGCGGACTTCCTTTTCCACCATAAGAAGCTCGGCAATGTCCTTTTTAATGTTGGATTCGCGAAGCATAAAGGAAATGCCGCTGATTATGGCGACGCTCACCGTGCCGTAAATCGCCATGTAAGCAAGCAATTCCAGAAAAGTAAAACCGTCTGCATTGTTTTTCATTTTGTTTTTCCTTTCCTTTCTTTTCTTTCTTAAATTCTCTTTTTCCTTTTATCCTTTTTTTAGCTTCAACCTGTTTTGCCGCGGGCAGTTACTTAAACTTCAGCTTCACGGTGTAGGACGAGCCGGGGGAGCAAGAGCTTACCGCTTCCGATATGGGTAAGGGCGGCAGGGAAAGAGCTCCGGGCTGGTGGAAGGAATCTTGTCCCGCTTCGGATAAGGTCGCGCTCCAGTCGTAAAGGTCTTCGCCCCAGTCGTTGGTCAAAAGCGCCACGCAAAGTGGGGTTTTGGCGCCATTTATCACGATGGAGAAAGTGCCTTTGATGTTATCGGGCAAAGCGCCGGATTCAAAAGTAATTACCGTGCCGCCGACATAAACTTTCCCGCTGCCGTCAATTTCACGGATAATCTTTTCTTCTCTTAAGTAGCAGGAAATGTCGGAGCAGACGGTCTTCATTTGCGTCAACGCGTCAAGAGGGGCTTCCGGAGTTGACGAGGCGCTGAAGTTATAGGTGCCTACCCACGAAAGGGCCTGCTTGATGTTATCAACATAAAGTTGCACTTTTTCCAAGACATGATTGATGTCCCTTTTTACAAAAGCTTGATGCGCCATGGTGAAAACGCCGCCGGCAATAATCCCTAAAATGGCAATCACCGCCAGCATTTCAAAAAGAGTGCGCCCCGATTGAGAGTTAAAGCTTGGTTTTTCTTGCATGTTTTTGTCTTCCTCTTTCCCTTTCCCTTTTCCTTTTCCTTTTCCTTTTCCTATTTCCTTTTAAAAGAATGCCAGGCTCAGGTTAATTTCGCCGGAGCTTTCGTCCGGTCGGCACAGCGCCAAAGCGTCAATCTTGCGGAAAGGATAGTTTAAGGCTTTCTTCACGATTTGCCCTTGGATTTTGAAAATGTATTCGCCCCAGTCGGCAGAGATAAGCTCGCCGCATTGTCCCTCGGTGATGTTGGTCAGAGTTATTTCAAAAACGCCTTTGCAACCGGTTACTTCCTCTTCTCCGCAAACATCGCCATAGCTTTCGCCGCTGCCCATCCATACGCGGTAGGAAGAAAGGGTTATGCCGCTGCTTATCGGCGAGATGGCGTGCGCGGGATTGCAGGCGTTAGAGGTCGGGTCAGAGCCGAGGCAACCGCTGTCCGAGGACTTTATTATTCCTTCGCTCATCGCATATTTCATCTCAAAATCCGAGGAGACGGTGATGTTGCTGTCGCGCAATTTGTAAAGGTCGCGGATGCCGTCGGTCATGTTTAGGATTTCCAAGACGGCGGCAGAGTTTTGGTGGGATTGGCGGGCAAGCGAGATAAGCCCGTAAACGCCGGTCGCCAAAAGGCCGTAAAT